>JAVBKP010000074.1:0-20144 GCA_031553975.1 Anaerovoracaceae bacterium
TGATGTTGACAAACTATAATCAATATGTCTGCAAATTTGATTCCAGGGAGTCCCGGCTTGAGACTATGCGCCTCAAGCTACTTGGCATGATGTTCTCCGCTTTGTCGTCTTACAACCCACAAGTCAGCAGGAAAGCTTTTCTAACCCTTGGAAAATCAATCTTTGGTTCTAGCAAACTATCTTTGTCTGAGAAACATGATTTATTTTCTATTTCTTACAAAAAAATTCTCACATTAATCCCTAGTAAGGATCTGGGGGATTTGGCTTTCTATAACAATGCTGCCGCCCTCAATCAAATTTATCGCTTTATCTCTGACTACGTCCTAGCCTATGGGGCGTTTGAGATCGTTGAGAAGAAAAAAGCGGCTTATTTTCCAGGTACCTTTGACCCGTTTTCACTAGGGCACAAAGCCATCGTCCGTGAGATTAGGGATCTAGGGTTTGAAGTATATCTGGCTGTAGATGAATTTTCTTGGTCTAAGCGCACCCAGCCTCGCATGATCAGAAGACAGATTGCACAGATGTCCACGGCTGATGAAATGGATGTGTATTTGTTCCCCGATGAGATTCCTGTCAACATGACATGTGTTTCTGATCTTAATAATCTAAGAGAGGCCTTTGCTGATAAAGAGCTTTACTTCATTGTTGGTACCGATGTTGTAGTGAATGCCTCTGCATACAAGGCTGTGCCCCAAACGGGCTCTATACACAGTTTTAACCATATTATCTTTAAGCGGAGCTGTGACACTATGGACTTGCCGTCAGATGGCAATATGGTCAGGGAGCGAATCAGTGCTGATATTATAGAATTATCCCTGCCTACTCATTTGGAGGATATTAGCTCTACTACCATCCGCAATCACGTAGATAATAACAGAGATATAAGTAGTCTTGTGGACCAGCTGGCGCAAAACTATATTTATGATTTGGGGCTCTACCTACGGGAGTCTCAGTATAAGAGTATCTTGAACACCGAATCTATGAATTTTCAAATGGTGGATTCTGACGAGTTGCGTGCTCTACTCTCGAGCTTTCATCTAGAACGGCTGATTCCTAAGAGCACCTCTGCACTTTTGATGTCTGATTATGCTCGGGAAGATTCCTTGTTGGGCTTTTGCGCCTTTCACCAAGTGACTCCTTCTGGTCTGTACGAAGAGTTTGAGAGCCTCCATGTGGCAGAGTACGTCCGTAGCCAGACAGCAGGTAACATATTGGTCATTGATTTCCTTGATACAATTGGAGATACCTTTAGCGAAAACCACCTTCAGTTCATTTTGACTCAAACCCTTGCCGATTGTCTGAAAAACAACTACAGCTATGCAATATATTGCAATAGGGTTGCCCGCAAGAATCCCCTCATAGATGCCGTCCTAGAAAGACAAGGGTTTTCTCCTGTGGACACAACCCCAGATGGCTCGTCTGTCTACGCTGTAGATATGTCCTCGCCCATTGCTCTGATCAAAAATATTCGGGCGGTGATAAAGGAGCCCCTTAATACCAACCCGAAAGTCATCGCCGCTGTAGAAACAGCCCATCATAGATTTCAGTCTATTGTGGCTAAAATGTATCCAGGGCAATTGGTACTTTCCTTTGATATGGGCATCATGCACCAAGGGATTGTAAAGGAAATCACTGCCTTGAACGATGTTCCTTTTATCCAGCTTCCTAAACGTACGCTAGGCAAGAAAATGTGCGTACCTTATGGCAAGATGCTCAGGGGCATGGTGATACCCAATACTGTGACAAAAACCCTTCACACAGAAAAGGTGTTTAATGCATTGCTTAGCAATTTTAACGTAAGTGCCTACCCGTTTTATGCTACTCTAAAAGACCAGATAAGGACGATCAAGTCTTTTGAGCGGCCGGTGATTTTGGTGGATGACATCATGCACAAGGCCTATAGATTTAAAAAGATCTCACCTCTCTTTGAGGATGAAGATTTAGAGATTCACCGCTTGGTAGTAGGGATCTTGTCTGGTCATGGTCGGGATTTGGTGACCATTGAAAAATGCCAAGTGTCATCGGTATACTACATGCCTAACCTAGAAGCTTGGTTTGATGAATCCTCTCTCTATCCTTTCGTAGGTGGGGATGCCATTGAACGTGAAAACATGATGGAATATAACTTAACCCCTTCCATCAATTTGATATTGCCTTATGCTGCGCCTAATTTTATACATCATGTGCCGAACAAAATGATTTACGATTTTTCTCTTGTGTGCTTGGAAAATGCAAAGAATATCTTAGAGGTGCTAGAGGCTGAGTACCAAGAGTGCTTTGAACGCAATCTAAGCCTTAATCGTCTTAGTGAAGTGATGGTGTATCCAAGGTATCCCGACAATGGCAATCAAGTGAATTACGATTATAACATGCCGCCTTCCTTATATATTAAAAATAACATTGAGCAACTCTTGCGACTGGAGGGAATATTAAAATGAAGAAAAAAATCAATCTCCTTGCCTTAGGTGATGTGGGCTCAACCCTTTTGATGGGGTTAAAGCTCTTAGGTGGTGAGGACATCTTGGAGATAGGCATTCATGACATTTCTGAAAATGTGATGAAGCGTTGGGAATCCGAAATGAACCAAGTATATTCTCCTGAAGACCTTGGCTGCTTTCCTGCTGTTACCATGATCAATGAAAGGCAACTCTTTGATTGTGATGTGTTTATATTTTGTGCGTCTAAAGGTGTCCCTGCTGTGGGAAGTCAAATTACAGACGTCCGTATGGCCCAGCTAGAAGGCAATAGAAAGATTGTAGGGCATTATGCTACCCTTGCTGCCTCTCGAGGGTTTAAGGGGCTCTTTGCGGTGGTCTCTGACCCTGTAGATCATCTTTGCAGTGCTGCCTTATTTGAAAGCCAAATGGATGAACATGGGAATATCGATTCTCACCGTGGGCTCAATCCTTTTCAAATACAAGGGTATGGTCTAGGGGTTATGTATAGCAGGGCTGTTTATCATGCAAAAAATGATGGCAGATTTGCTGATTTTCTTGTAGATGGACGTGCTTTTGGACCTCATGGCAAAGATTTAGTTATCGCCAACAGCTTATCTAATTATGATTCCTCCTTGTCAGAAATTTTGACGAATCTTGTAGTAAATACCAATATGCAAATGCGAGATTTGGGTTTTAAGCCCTACGTGGCTCCTGCTCTGGCAAGTGCCACAATTCCCATCCTCCAAACCATCCGTGGCAAGTGGCACTATAGCGCAACTTATGACAATGGTATATATATGGGCGCGCTGAATAGAACCGTCCCAAGTAACGAATCAATCGGCTATATTGAACTTGAAGATGTAGTCTTGCCACAAAAATTGCAGGAAAGAATATCTGATGTGAAAAAAACCTTGCAATCTCAGTTAAAAGTTATCTATCCAGATTTCTTTGTGTAGGAGGGTCTAATGAAAAAGTCATTGACAATCATCTATCCCGCTGATGTCTACAATGCGCCTAGTCCGAGATTGAAAAGCTTTCTTGGTTCTTGCTTTGAAGGTTTTGATTGCACTATCATTAAAAAATGTGAAGAATTAGAAATTTTGTTAAAAAACCCTAAATTGGGTGAGTCCTTGTCTTCTTTATTGTTTCTTGTGCCCATTGGTCCTTCTGGAATCAATACTACGCTTTATCAGATGCTTCAGATCATACAGCTGTCTGCGCCAAAGAGTTTAGCTGGATATGTGGGGGGCGTTATTGTAGATGGTGCCTCTGACCTATATACCCGATCCACTGCTAGAGAAATTCTTTTCATCACTAGCCTAAAGCACTGTACTTTTCCTGGAAAACCTCTAGTAGAGGGCACAGGAAGTTTGACTAATTTTAACACCATTGCTAGGGTCACAGGGGCAGAAAGCCTGGAGGGTGCTTATTTTTCTGCTTGCTTAGAATTACTTTCTCGGATGATGGAATTTTCCACGCAAAAATGGAAAAAACCCTCTATACTTGCACTACATGCAAGCAATAGAGAGACTTCTAATACTCTTTTATATTGGAACAGCATAAAATCATACTTATTTGGCTGTGACGTGCGGGAAATCCATATTGAAAACGGTACTGTGGTGGATTGTACCGGTTGTTCTTATACTACCTGTCTTCATTATGCCCAGCAGCAAAACTGCTTTTATGGTGGTGTCATGGTAGATGAAATCTATCCAGCCATACTAGCCTGTAATGTTTTGGTACTTCTATGTCCGAATTATAATGATGCTATCAGTGCCAACCTCAGTGCCTTTATTAATCGCCTAACCGCTTTGTTTAGAACGCAATCCTTCTATGATAAGTATGTGTATGGCGTAATCGTATCGGGCTATAGTGGGAGTGATATTTTAGCACAGCAGATCATCAGTGGCCTCAACATTAATAAAACCTTTATGCTACCGCCAAACTTTGCTAGCATGGTAACAGCCCACGACCCAAGTAGTGTCCTACTATCTTCCCACAATACATTGGCTGCTAAGGATTTTGCCACTGACATGAAGAATACTTTTCTTTTGCCATAATGCCTATTTGGCTAAAAAGGCTTCTATTTTCTTTTTGCCCCTTTGCAAGGCATTGTCTATGGATTTTATGGACTTTTGCTGCGAATCGGCTATTTCATGCATGGTTTTTCCCGCAAGAAAATCAGTCCATACGGCCCACTCTAGTCCGCTGAATATCTTAGAAAAATTGGTCCATATATAATCCAGTTCTTCTTTTAATAGGTACTTTGCCTCAGGATCCTCGCTACTAGTAGCAAGAATGTTGTCAAGCTGTATTGTGTTCTCTTCATCGCTTGAATCAGTGCTAATAGAAACATAAGAATTGAGTGGCGCGTGTTTTTTTCGGGTGGCACTTTTAATGGCTGTGATGATCTGCCGTGTGATGCACATCTCGGCAAAGGTTCTAAAAGAAGCACCCTTGCCGGCATCATAATCACGAATAGCCTTAAATACACCAATCATGCCTTCTTGGACAATGTCTTCTTTGTCCGCACCTGCTATGAAATAAATGGCTGTCCTGTTCTTAACTACATCTTTGTACCGTTTTATAATGATTTCTTCCGCATCAATATCCCCTGCTTTGGCAAGTACGATTAGCTCGTCTTCTCCAAGTGCAGTATATCTAGCATATAATTGTTGGAATCCGGTTTTTTCCTCTTGGCTCAAACTATACTCCTCTTTGTCTAACGACCTCATACATCATGACTGCTGCTGCATTGGACGCATTGAGTGACGTAACTTTTCCTTTCATTGGCATTGATACAACAAAGTCGCATGTTTCTTTTACCAGTTTGCCTACGCCTTGTCCTTCACCGCCTATGACTAACGCAATGTTTCCTTTAAGGTCTCTTTTGGTAAATTCTTCTCCGTCCATGTCTACAGCGCCAACCCATATGCCCATCTTTTTAAGTTTTTCAATGGTTTGTGTAATATTGGCTACTTTTGCCACAGGTACATATTCAATGGCACCTGCTGATGCCTTTGCTACGGTCTCCGTTAAGCCTACAGCTCTTCTGTTCGGTATGATCACCCCATGGGCCCCCGCTGCATCTGCGCTACGAATAATGGCTCCTAGGTTGTGTGGGTCTTCCATGCCATCTAGCAAAATCAAGAATATATCCTCATCCTTTTCTTTGGCTAGTGCAATCATGTCTTCGATCTCACGATAGGCAACAGGTGCTACATGGGCCATAATGCCTTGGTGTGATTTAGACTGACAAGTTTTATCTAAAGCGGCTCTGTCCACAAACCTGATCTGTATGCCCTTTTCTTTGGCTTCTCCTAGTATTTTGTTGATAGAGCCTTCTGTCTCTTTTGCCACTACGATTTTGTCAATTTGTCTGCCGCTTTTTACGGCCTCTGCCACAGGATTTCGTCCATATACAATGCCTTCCACTTCTCTTCGCTCTTCGTGAAAGTCTTTGTCTCTTGTTCTACTTGCAAATGATCTGTCTTCTCTATCTTTGCTTTTACCTGCAAAGGGTTTGTCTTCCCTGTCTTTGGATTTGCTAGCAAAGGGCTTATCTTTAGCCTTGCCTGCAAATGGTTTGCCTTGTCTATCTTTGTTAAATTGCTTCTTCTTTTCCATTCATTACCCCATTCTTTTGTATACATTCCACATGTATGCAATACCATTTTCTAGTTGTATCTCTGATTTTTCTACGATTCTCCAGTTAGACTCTTTGTCTAAGTTTGGAAAGCTAGTATCTGCTTGGTACTCTTTCATGATTTTTGTCACAACCACTTCTTTGCAATAGGGTAGCATGTCCCTATATACTTGCCCGCCACCTATGACAAAAACATCGCTTTGCACCTCATCTTCAATGGCTCTAAACATTTGATCTTCATTGGCCACTGCCATAACTGTGGCCGATGGACAGCTGGCAATCTGTTGTGCATATTTAGCCAAAAAACCTTGAGGATTTTTGGTCAAAACAATGTTCTTTCTATTTGGCAAGGGCTTTTGATTTTTGAGGGATTCATATGTCTTTCTTCCCATGACCACTGTCTTACCTGTGGTCTGCTCTTTGAAAAACTGTAAATCTCCTGATAGATGTACTAGCAAGTCTCCATTGCTTCCTATATTCCAGTTCTCATCTACTGCCACAATAGCTCTCATCACGCACCTCCTATTCTGCTACAGGAATTTGCTTCACTTGCTCTCCTGCCACATAGTTCTCTATTATAAAATCTTCTACTTTGAAATCGTAGAAATTGTTAATGTCTGGGTTGATTTTTAGTGTTGGTGCTGGATGTTGCTCTCTAGCAATAAGGTCTTGTATGATTGGTACATGTCTGTCATAAATATGCGCATCAGCGATGACATGGACCAACTGCCCTACCTCCATGCCGTTAACTTGGGCCATCATATGTACCAATATGGCATACTGGCACACATTCCAGCTGTTGGCCACCAATATATCTTGTGACCGTTGATTCAATATAGCATTTAGTGTATTGCCCATCACGTTGAATGTCATGCTGTAGGCACATGGGTAAAGATTCATTTCGTGTAAATCTTCATGGACGTATATGTTGGTCATAATGCGCCTGCTATAAGGGTTATTTTTTAAGTCAAACAACACCCTGTCAACTTGGTCAAACTCACCTTCTTTGTACTTGTGCTTCATACCCAGTTGGTATCCATAAGCCTTCCCAATAGAGCCACTTTCATCTGCCCATGCGTTCCAAATCTTACTATTTAGATCATTTACATTGTTTGATTTTTTTTGCCATATCCAAAGTAGCTCGTCAATGGCGGCTTTCATGTTGGTGGGTCTAAGGGTAAGTGCAGGAAATTCTTCTTTTAAATCATAACGATTGACAACGCCAAACCGCTTAATTGTATGGGCCAATGCGCCATCTTTCCATTTTGCCCGCACCGATTCGCCTTCTGAGGAATATCCATTGTCCAGTACGTCTTGGCACATTTCTACAAAAATTTTATCGGCTCTACTCATTTTCTCTCCTACAAACTTTCTATAATCTCAATGGATTTTTGAATAATCTCTTCTTTTCTAGCAACTTGCCCATCTATATGCAGATAACCAATGAGAGCCTCAAAGGCAGTGGATAATTTGTAATCCATAGGTGAGGCATGTTTTGGCTTTGAAATGCTTTTTTTGTTCCTCGCTCGTCTCACAATGCTTTTCTCTTCTTCTGTTAGCATCTCATCTAGCATCCTGATGGCCTCTGCTTGGTATTCTGACTGTACGTACTTTACGGTATTGCGATGCAAGTCCCCTGCTTTTTGCCCAGGATTTTGACTGACAATCATACTCCGAATATATACTTCGTATACTGCATCCCCTATGTAGGCTAGGACTGTTGTATCCATAACCCTTGGCTGTAGCTTGTCCAAGTTTTGCAAGTCTTTACTGGTCATTATGTATCCTTATTAAGCCCTTTATTTGCTCCGATGTTAATTAAAACAAACTTCTCAACACTTGCTTCGTCTTCTACGTCAAAGCTTCCTTTTGGATATTTTAATTCCCACTCTTCTACATGACTAGCAGTATTGTTTGGTTTTAAGGTGACAAGTTCTCCCAAAGTTTCTAATTCTAGGAAAAAGCTGTTGGTATATGTCTCATATGACACGCCCCGATCTGGGTAAACCCCACCTTCTTTGTGTTCATATCTCTTAACAAACAATGTATCATCTTTGAGATATGCTCCATAGCCGGCTTGGTTATTGATTCCAATTTTACATGCCTTTAATGCTTTTCTATCCTGCTGCAAGGTCACAAACCTAGTGCCTATATTTAACCTTGGGTCCTTCATATCTGTGTACGGCCATATAGCCATGGTTCTGTTGGGCAAAAATGCTTTGTGCAATACTGGCATCTCAAAGATACCGATGCCCCCTGCCGACAATGTGGTTATCGCCCATGGTGCTAAGGTCTTATCACCTTGTCCAATGTTTTTCACATCGTGGGTGATCTTTAGTTTTGTGGTCTCTTGCTCTAGCTTTATCGTTACTGTTAGCTGCAACCCGTTTTTAGTTTGTGGCATTTGCTTTAGAATGACTGTATTGTTTTCTAATATTTCATATTCCACTGCGCGCTCGTCAGGGAAATACGTCTCTGGCATCACTTCTGGCGCAATCCAAAACCTATGTCCACCGTTCATATACCAACGTTCACTCATGCCAAAATAAGATGAAATGCTTGGGTCACTTTCAAATATCTTTTTGTCTGTATCTTCAAAAAGGATATTTTCTTCTTCTAGCAACCTGTAGCTTGCAATTCTAGGACCATACTCTAGGGCTAAAAGCACCTCACAATGCTGATTTTCCAGCTTTATGCACTCGCCAAACTTGCTTGTTGTTATTATTTCTACATTGACCATGATATCACCTTTCTAAAACGGCACAAAAACCCATTCGCATTTTGCAAATGGATTCTTGTGTATTTTTTATTCTTAATTAGGAGATGCTGATTATTTGGCTTTGCTTTTTGAGATTACGTCAAAGGCTACTGCTATTAGTAGTACCATCCCTTTGATTGCCATTTGCCAGTCACTTCCTACGCCCATGATGGACATACCATTGTTAAGAACACCCATTACAAATGCTCCGATAACAGCACCACTCACTGTACCGATACCACCGTAGGCTGATGCGCCTCCAATGAAACAAGATGCGATGGCATCAAGCTCAAATCCTGTACCTGCAGATGGTGTGGCTGCTTGTAGTCTAGCTGTGAACATAATTCCAGCCAATGCAGCAAGCATTGCCATGTTGATATATGAATAGAATAATACCTTGTTTGTATTGATACCTGATAGCTTTGCAGCCTTCTCGTTACCACCCATTGCATATAGGTAACGACCTGGCACAGTTTTTTGTGTGAAGAATGAATATGCAAGTATTAATACAGCTAGAAGAATAAGTACGAATGGAATGCCTTTGTACTGTGATAGCCAATATGTAAATACTGCCATAACAGCTGCTACAACAACAATTTTTCCAATGGCTATACCAGGGCTAACGTCTACGCCAAATTTTTTCTTTTTGCGCAACTGCATTAGGTCGTATACAATGTAACATACTATAGCAATGCCACCAATAACAAATGTTGAAATATCTTTATATGGAATATATCCTGCACTTAGAATGGTAAATCCTGCTGGAAGTGGTGCTATTGTCTGCCCGCCTAGTATTACCATGGTAAGACCTCTGAACAGTAGCATTCCTGCTAGTGTAACGATAAATGCGGGTATTCTAATATATGCGATCCAAAAACCTTGCCACATTCCAATTAACAATCCTACGGCTAGCCCTGCTAAGATAGCAACAGGCACTGGCATTTGCAATGTTACCATGATGTAGCCTGCTACAGCACCAACTAAGGCACAAACAGATCCAACAGAAAGGTCAATATTCCCACCGGCTATAATACAGTTGATCATACCGATTGCAAGGATAATAACGTAGCTGTTTTGAAGAATAAGGTTTGTAACATTTTGTGGTTTTAATAAAATTCCGTCAGTTAAAACTTGAAATAGACCCATGATTAATATTAACGCAATGAGCATTCCATATTGCCTTGTGTTTTTCTTTAACACGCTTCTTAAAGCTTCCATTAGATGGCCTCCTTGTTTCTATTATTGCTATCCATAATGCATTTCATGATTGACTCCTGGGAGGCATCTTTGCGATCAAGCTCTCCTGCAATCCTGCCTTCGTTCATTACATATACTCTATCACACATGCCTAGTATTTCAGGCAATTCGGATGAAATCATAATAACTGATTTTCCAGCTTTCACTAGGTCATTGATAATACAGTAAATCTCGTATTTTGCGCCTACATCTATCCCTCTAGTTGGTTCATCTAGGATAAACACATCTGGCTCAGAGAATATCCATTTGCTCAATACTACTTTTTGTTGGTTACCACCTGATAGGTTGCCCGCTTTTTGCTCAACGCTCGGGGTCTTAATGTTGATTTTGCGCCTAAAATCTTCAGCAACTGTATTTTCTTTGTCTATGTCCACAATACTGTTCTTACTGATTTTATCTAATGCTGATATGGATATATTTCGTTTAATGGTCTCCATTAACACGAGTCCTGCTGTCTTCCTATCTTCTGTGGCATAGGCAAGACCACTGTCTATTGCTTGTCTTACGTTGTGGAATACGACTTCTTTGCCATTTTTGTACAATGTTCCGCGAATATTACGGCCGTACGCCCTACCAAAAACACTCATAGCTAGCTCTGTACGACCTGCGCCCATTAGCCCTGACAGTCCTACCACTTCGCCTTTACGCACGTTAATACTAGCCCCTTTGACCACTTGTACATCTGCAAAGGTCGGATGATCTACATACCAGTCTTTCACCTCGAATGCAATCTCTCCAATATTTTTTTCTGTACGTTTTGGGAAACGGTCTGTAAGTTCACGGCCTACCATACCTTTAATAATACGTTCTTCGCTGATTTCTTCAGCACCTTTTTCTAGTGTTTCAATGGTGGCACCGTCACGAATGACTGTAATTCTGTCTGCTACTTTTGATATTTCATTGAGTTTGTGTGAGATAATAATAGAGGTCAAACCCTCTTCTTTTTTAAGACTTAATAATAATTCCAATAAATTGTCTGAATCTTCTTCATTAAGCGCCGCTGTTGGTTCATCTAATATAAGAAGTTTCACGTTCTTAGCCAAAGCCTTGGCTATTTCAACTAGCTGCTGCTTTCCCACCCCAATGTCTTTTATCAGCGTATGGGGATCTTCTCTAAGTCCTACTTTTTTTAGTAACTCTGCTGCATCTCTGTGGGTTTTGCCCCAGTCTATGACAGCATTGCTTGCTCTCTCATTTCTGAGGAACAAATTTTCGCCGATGGAAAGGTATGGGATTAATGCAAGTTCTTGGTGGATAATTACAATCCCTTTTTTCTCGCTGTCGCGAATAACCTTGAACTTACAAACTTCACCGTTGTAGACAATGTCGCCTGTATAGCTACCATGTGGATATACGCCACTAAGAACGTTCATCAACGTGGACTTACCTGCTCCATTCTCTCCTACCAGCGCGTGGATTTCTCCTCGGCGAACATCCAGATTAACATGGTTGAGCGCCTTAACGCCAGGAAATTCTTTGACGATGTCTTTCATCTCCAGGATCAAGTTTGGCATAGTTTTACCTCCGAATAATTTTTGTGATTTTCAAACAGCTAATTAATTTAAATTCGGCTTATAGAAACGGGTGTGCACGATTGCTCGCACAAACCCGCTTCTATAAGCCGAACATCAAAGATGCTCGGCATTATTACTATTTAATTATAGTCCAAGTGCTTTTTTGATTAGCTCAGCATCTGCACCTTGGTAGTATCCGCTGTCAAGAAGCAATGTTTTTACATTGTCCTTTGTAGCAGCAGTTACGTCACATAGGTATGATGGAACTACGAATACACCATTGTCATAGTCTGTAGTGTTGTTGATTTCTGGCTCGCCACCTTTAAGGATAGCATCTACCATTTCAACAGCTTTAGCAGCTAGTACACGAGTATCTTTGTAGATATCTGCAGATTGCTTGCCGTTAATCATGTTAACAACGTTAGCAACGTCACAGTCTTGACCAGTTAATGCTGGATATGCTTTGTCAGCAGCTCCATAACCGTTGTTGTCAAATGAAGCTACTACACCTAGAGCGATAGAGTCATTTGGAGAAAGAACCATATCAAGTTTAGTTCCGTCTGCATAGTTAGCAGTTAGAAGGTTATCCATTCTAGCTTGTGCTGTCTCAGATTTCCATCCAGTGATTGCTACTTTTTCAAACTCAGTTTGACCTGATTTAACTACTACTTTACCACTGTCGATAAATGGTTTGATAGTGTCAAATGCACCTTGGTAGAACAATCTAGCATTGTTGTCATCAGGAGATCCTCCGAAGATTTCCATGTTGAAAGGACCAGCTGCATTGTTAAGATCGAAAGAATCGATTAGGTATTGCGCTTGAGTCACACCAACTTTGTAGTTGTCAAATGAAGTGTAATAAGTAATGTTAGCAGTATCTCTGATTAATCTGTCATACGCGATTACAGGAATGCTAGCGTCAGCAGCTTGCTGAAGTACATCAGTCAATGCTTGCCCGTCAATTGCTGCTACTACAATAATGTTGCAGCCTTTAGTGATCATGTTTTCGATTTGAGATACTTGTGTTGGAACGTCGTTTACTTGTGCTCCATCAGCATACTGAATGTCAACTGTGTAGCCTTTAGCTTCTAATTGAGCTTTAAGATTATCACCGTCTTGGTTCCAACGCTGAAGTGACTTTGTTGGCATTGATAAACCAACTACTCCGCCACCCTCACTAGTAGGTTCTTCTGCTTTTTTGCCACAGGCTACCATGCCAAGGCTTAATACTAGTACCATAATTACTGCAAGTACTACTGAAAATTTTCTTCTCATCTTTGAAACTCCTCCTTAAGACTGAAAAAATAAGTGAGATTTTTTATTTGATGCCATTTTGGCATTAAATACTATTTGCACGATACCAAAATTTTGAAAGTATCTTTTACATCATTATACAACTTTTTGTACACATTGTAAAACATTTCATACTGGATTGTATTTTTTTTCACAAAATCTTGGGTCTTGTCTGTTTTTATGATATGGTCACAAGCTGCTTCTACGCTGTCATATACACCTGCGCCTACACCTGCGAGTATTGCTACACCTAGGGCTGGCCCCTCTTGTGCATGAATTGTTTTCACTTGGCACTTGTAAAGATCAGCTAGCATCTGCCTCCATAGGCTACTTTTGCCACCGCCACCACAAGCCATCATATCTGTAATAGATACGTCCATCTCTCGTAAAATCTCCACACAATCTCTTAGTGAATATCCAACACCTTCCATTACAGCTCTTATTAGATGCTTTCTTTCATGCATAGCAGATAGTCCAAAGAATACGCCTCTACAGTCTGGGTCTAGGTGGGGCGTCCTTTCTCCCATTAGGTATGGAAGGTAGATAAGTCTCTCCGAACCGATTATAGCATTTTCTGCTTCTTCTGTCATCACCTCATATACATCTTTTTTTAGTTCTTTTGCTTTTTGTATTTCTTCTTGGCAAAAATTTTCTTTAAACCATTTGAGGGACAGTCCTGCGCCTTGGGTCACGCCCATTACATGCCAAGCACCAGGTACGGCACAGCAGAAAGTATGCACTCTACCGCCTTTGTCTATTGTGATTTTAGATGAGTGGGCATATACTACGCCTGATGTCCCTATGGTTGTAAAAGCTGTCCCGTCTTTAACAACACCAGTTCCAACTGCCGCTGCTGCATTGTCCCCTGCGCCGCCCACCACAATGGTTCCTGCCATCAATCCCGTTGCCTTGGCAATCTCTTCCGTGATTTTCCCTGTCACTTCTGGTGACTCGTAGACCTTTCCAAGCATTGCCTTGTCGATTTCTAGTTTTTCTAGCACTTCATCTGACCAACATCTGCCCGTCACATCTAGTAACTGCATACCTGATGCGTCAGATACTTCTGTGGCAAATTCGCCAGTCAGTTTGTATCTAATATAGTCTTTTGGAAGAAGAATATGCTTGCATGCTTTATAAATCTCTGGCTCGTTGTTACGTACCCAGAGGATTTTTGAGGCTGTAAACCCTGTAAGTGCTGGATTTGCAGTGATTTCTATCAGCCTATCTGCACCTATTTTTGCTGTGATTTCTTCGCATTCTTTTGCTGTACGTTGGTCACACCAAATAATAGATTTTCTTAGCACTTCTCCCTTTTCGTCTAACATGACAAGCCCGTGCATTTGTCCAGACAATCCTAGCCCTTTAATATCACTTGGATTCACAGCACTATTTTTGACTACAGCCGAAATCGTAGCTACTGTGGCATTCCACCAATCCGCTGGGTCTTGCTCCGCCCAGCCATTGTGGGGCTGATACAGTGGATATTCCACTGTATCAGATGCTACTACTTTCCCATCTGTATCAAATAGTACTGTTTTGGTTCCGCTTGTTCCAATATCTATCCCTAATAGATAATTCATTGGCGCTCCCCTTTCTTATGCTCCGAACATCAAAGTATTGAGAATTCCTTCAAGGTATTCTTGTCTTCCGCTTTCCATTTTCACTTCTTTCAGACCTAGTGCATAGGCTTCTAGCTCTTCTAATGAAGTTTGATCGTCAACGATTTTTTTACCAATGCCAGTCTTGTAACTAGCATATCTGTCTTCTACAAATTTGTCGATACGGCCATCTTTCACCATTTTGTCAGCTAGTCTTAGTCCTAGGGCAAATGTATCCATACCAGAGATATAGGCGTGAGCGATGTCTTCAAATTCATATGAGCCACGTCTTACTTTGGCGTCAAAGTTAAGTCCACCGTTGGTGAATCCGCCTGCTTTCATGATTTCATACATACATAATGTAGCATCATATACATTGGTTGGGAATTGATCTGTATCCCAGCCTAGTAGGTAGTCGCCTTGGTTGGCATCAATTGATCCGAATGCATCATTGATAGTAGCCATACGGATTTCGTGTTGGAACGTATGCCCTGCTAGTGTAGCGTGGTTGGCCTCTATGTTCATTTTGAAATCTTTGTCTAGTCCGTATTTTCTTAGGAACCCAATAACCGTCGCCACGTCAAAGTCATATTGGTGTTTTGTAGGCTCTTTTGGTTTTGGCTCAATATAGAAGAACCCTGTGAAACCTTTGCTTCTTGCGTACTTCACTGCCATTTTCATCAGCCTAGCCATGTTGTCTAGCTCAAAGCCCATGTCTGTATTTAATAAAGTCTCATATCCTTCTCTTCCGCCCCAGAACGTATATCCAGTACCACCTAATTTAATAGTAGCATCGATTGCATTTTTGATTTGAGCGGCTGCACATGCGAAAGAGTCTGCATTGCTAGAGGTTCCTGCACCGTGCATATATCTTGGGTTGCTAAAGCAATTGGCTGTACCCCAAAGCAACTTTGTGTTGGTTTCCTTCATTAGCCCTTCTACATAGTTAACCATTTCTTCAAGGTTGGCTTTTGTTTCTGCTATGGTAGCGCCTTCTGGTGCCATATCCACGTCATGGAAACAGAAATATTCTATGCCAAGTTTTTGCATGAACTCAAATCCAGCGTCAGCTTTAGCCTTAGCCCGAGTCATCTCATCCGCTTCACTGTACGTTCTGTCCATGGTTCCTGGTCCAAATGGGTCGCCCCCTCCGCCACAAAGTGTGTGCCAGTAAGAAAGTCCAAATCTTAAATGGTCTTTCATGGCTTTTCCATTGATTACCTCTTCTGGGTTGTAAAATTTAAATGAAAGTGGATTTGTGCTCTTTGGCCCTTCATACTTCACTTTCGGCACTGATGGGAAATACTCTTTTTTCATTTTTGTTCCTCCTCGTTTTTTACTCTACATTATATTTTAATTTGATTTCTAGCTTTGTTATGATGTCATCTCTTGACATTTTGCCATTGATAATATATTCAGATAAAATCCTAAGACTGTCGTAGCCTTGTCTATATGGCTCTTGGCAAATGGTGGCATCCACTGTACCGTCTAAAATCTTTTCCTTCACCGAAGGAATCATATCGCAAGTAATAATTTTGATTTTATGCTCTAGCCCTAACTCTTTGACAGCAGATAACCCGCCGCCAATACCGCCAGCTGTAAAATATATACCTTTAATATCTTTCCTTGTGCGTAGCAAATTTTTTATTTCTTTGTAAGAAACTGTGTCGTCATCCTGGTTTTCTATAATCTCATCTATTTCCAAATATGGAAATACTTGATCTATCACCTGACAAAATCCGTCTTTTCTTTGTCCGTGTCCCAATACCTTAGAAGAGCCTATCACAACGGCTAGTTTTGCCTCTTGCTGCAAAATCATACCCATTAGTGTTGCTGCCGTCTTTCCGCTGGCTATGTAGTCACAACCAACATAGGCGGATCGTTTAGACTTTTCTATGTCTAGATTCACCGTCACAACTGGTATGCCATCATGCTCTAGCTGGGCTAGTTTGTCTGATATTTCTTTATGATTGATCGGTGTAATGGCAAGCCCACTGATGCCTTCGCTAAGTAGCTCGTCAATGGCTGCTAGCTGTTTGTTCTTGTCATACCCCTTGAGTTTTTTTGTAATTATTTTAATGCCTGATTCGGAAAACTCGGCTTTTGCTTGGGCTATCCCTTTTTTCACTTCATCATAAAAAGGGTTCCCTTCCGAGTTAATGATGATCCCTAGTTTGTGCCTACCCTTGCTCTTGGTGGCCAAGGCTCTAGCAGCTCTGTTGGGTTTGTATCCATGTTCTTCTGCTATCGTTAAAATATTATCTGCGACATCTTTTTTGATGCCTTCTCTGCCATTGAGGGCTCGATCCACCGTCCCCCTGGAAACCCCTGCAATTTCAGCAATTTCTTTAATTGTAATCGGCATTTTATCATCCTCATGTGGCTCACCGTGCGCGGACACGGTTTTATGGTTTTATTATACTGCTAATCTTGCATTAAAGTCAATACATATTTGTAGGATAGTGTCCGTAATAATAGAATGTCTGTCTTTGGTTGTATTTAACAATTAAAGATTTGTTGTCCTTCCCTATGATGGTTACGTTGTAGCTAATTGAAACATGGGGTGCTTGAAAGTTTTTAGAACCGAGTTTGCAACAATAATTAATAAAAGACTATCATTTAAGCCAAATGAAGTCAATGCTTATTCTGGACAAATGTGGTAAAATAAAATGTATCAATACATACCACAGGAGGTGAAAATATGAATATTATTTTTGACGTAGGAAACGTAATCTTGTCCTTCCATCCAAAGGAGTTCTTAGGGACGTTATGGGACAATGAGAAGGACATTGATAAGGTATTTGAAATTGTATTTGCAAGTAAAGAATGGCAAATGCTTGACAAAGGTACCATTTCAAAGAAAGACGCCACTGAGCGATTTTGTGAGCGGGCACCAGGTGAACATCATCTAATCCAGCAGGTAATGGACAATTGGTATGATATGATCAAGCCTGATATGGGAACGGTTGCGCTGATTCAAGAGCTAAAGGATCAAGGGCACAAGCTTTATATTCTTTCAAATTATCATCTTGAGTCTAGCCAGTATATCCGAAAAGTCCATCGGTTCTTTGACTTGTTTGATGGACATGTGTTTTCTAGTGAAATCCAGATGTTAAAACCAGACAAAGAGATATACGATTACCTATTAAATACGTATCATCTCAATGCGCAGGAATGTATTTTTATTGATGATATGGAAGAAAATATAAAAGCGGCAGAAGCCGTTGGCATAACAGGAATTCTGTTTAAATCCGCTGCGGAGACTAGGGCGGTATTGCAGAAGCTTGTATAGAAGAAAAACGGGGTCTTACAGACCCCGTTTAACCATTATATATCTCGTGTTCGCACTCTTTTTAGGTTGGCGAAGCGTGGAAGACCATCTTCTGTTGGTACTTCTGGCTCGCCTTGTATGAGTGGTCGTGCGTAGTCGATGAATGGCTGTAACAATCCATTGCCGGCTTCGTTAATCCACTCTCTTGGTATTTCTTTTTCTTTGTTGGCTACATCTGCCAAATCCACAAGGGCGGTGTGGCATGTGTATTCTTTTCCTTCGCCTCTTACAAGGGCAACCATCTTATCGCTAGCTCCTTCTACAGCTGATTCCAAGGCCACCTTTCCTACCATGTAGGCTTCTTCTACATCTCTTTGTGATGCCAAATGTGAGGCGCATCGTTGCAATAGGCTTAGTTCGATACCTCGTACCTTTGCACCTGCTATTTTTGTCTTAGCAAAGTTAGCAAGGCTCATGGCCAAACCACCCATTTGTGCATGTCCGAAAGAGTCTGTTTCTTTTGAAGTATCTGAAAAATAGGATGATATGAATGTACCGTGTTTGTCTTTAATCCCTTCACAAACCGCCACCAGCACATCGCCACGCTCATTGTATATCTTCGATACGTCTGCAATATAGTCAGCTAGGTCAAATGGCACTTCCGCTAAGTATATTAAATCTGGACCAGAGCCTTTGTCTTTTGCTAGGGCCGTAGCAGCTGTTAACCACCCTGCGTTTCTTCCCATGACTTCCATGACAATAATAGATCCCTTGTCATATACCTTTCCATCACGGTACACTTCCATACAAGTGGTGGCCACGTATTTTGCTGCACTACCGTATCCTGGGCAGTGATCGGTGCCTGCTAAGTCATTGTCTATGGTCTTTGGTATTCCCATAATCCGGCATTCATAATCATGCTCTTTTAGATATTTGCTAATCTTATTGCAGGTGTCCATGGAATCATTTCCACCATTATAAAAAAAGTATCTGATGTCGTATTTTCTGAAAATCTCTAAAATCCTTTTGTAGTCCTCGTCATCTTCGCTAACATCTTTTAATTTGTAGCGGCATGTTCCTAACACAGAGGACGGGGTGTTCCTCATGTACTTTAACTCTTCCCTATCCTCTAGGGTCAAATCATAGATTTGGTCATCTAGGATGCCTTTGATTCCGTGGGCCGCTCCATACACGCCTGTGACAAATTCGTGGTCAAGTGCTGCTTCAATGCAGCCTAGCGCGCTGGCGTTAATAACTGCGGTGGGTCCTCCTGATTGTCCGATTAGGCAAGCTCCTTTTAGGTGTTTCATAGGGATTCACTCCTTCTTATGTTAATATTATCATAGGCTATGTTATTCGCATTATAGGGTTATTTTTTTGCTAATTGCGGGCCTTGTGGCGTGTCTTTTACTTCCCAGCCTTTGCTTGCTAGAAGATCTCTAATTTCATCTGCGCGGGCAAAATTTTTCTCTTTTTTTGCTTCTGTACGCTCTGCCACAAGCGCTTCCACCTCTGGATCAACGCTACCCTCTGAAGAGTCTTGTCTTAACAACCCTAGAACTTCAGTTAATTCGTCTAATAGCGATAGACACTTTTCAGCAAACTCCTTGCTCACAGCTTCTCTTGCTGCTGTGTTGATGTCTGTAATCAACTCAAATACGGCGCTGATGGCATCTGCTGTATTTAGGTCGTCTTCCATGGACTGAATGAATTTTTGTCTATGTTTATCCATAGCCTGTAGTTTGGCCGCTTCAGCCTCTGTCATGTTGCCAGAACCATTGGCGATTAAATGTTTTAAACTTGCCTTGGCGTTCTCCATACGAGCTAAGCTGTTCTTGGCTTGCTCCATCAGTTCGTCAGTGAAATTAATTGGCCCTCTATAGTGTCCTGCCAACAAAAAGTATCGCACCACTTCACCGCTATAGTCTTTTAAAATGTCTCTCACCATAAAAAAGTTGTTTAATGATTTGGACATTTTTTCGTTGTTCACATTTAAAAATCCATTGTGCATCCAATAATTAGCAAATGGCTTTCCAGAATAGGCTTCTGATTGAGCGATTTCATTCTCGTGATGTGGGAACTGTAAATCTTGTCCCCCCGCGTGAATATCTATGGTTTCACCCAAGTGTTTTTTAGCCATAACAGAGCATTCTATATGCCAGCCTGGCCTGCCTTTACCCCAAGGTGAATCCCAATATTGCTCGTCATCTACCTTTTGAGCCTTCCACAATGCGAAGTCCATAGGGTCCTGTTTTTTCTCACCTACACTAATGCGGGCACCCATTTCTAGGTCTTCTAGTGGTTGTTTTGATAGCTTTCCGTATCCATCAAAGGCTTTGCTCTTGTAGTACACATCACCTTCTATCTCG
>JAVBKP010000096.1:0-13084 GCA_031553975.1 Anaerovoracaceae bacterium
GACTATTTTTATTGTTACCGTCTTTGATTTCAATGGATTTCTTTTCATCATTTAGGGCAATGGTCATTTTCTTAGGCGTACTGATTTCAATAATCTCTTTTCCTTCTTCTTCATTGAAAAGAATCTGGGTACCTGCCTTAGTGATTATTTTTTTTATGGTGTTTTTTTCTGTCACAGCATCTGCTGGGAAAGCATTTGTATCGCTCCAAAGGCTTCCTATGACACATGGGTTGTCTATGTCATTCCCAATGAAACCTATGAGCACTTGGTCTCCCACATTGGGGAAAAAGTAAAATCCGCTGCCACTACTTGCTATAGGCGAGAGTACCCTAATCCAGTCAAGCTTGTTGGTACCGTCTTCATATGTTCCTATTGTGACTTGTACCATACCAAGATGCTCTTCATCATAATTGTTCACCACCTTGCCTATCATCAGGCCAGGCCCAGCACTTTGGATGTTTTCAGTGAATAATAAACTCATCTGCGACCCCTTCTAACTAATTGCTAATGGTATTGGAATAACATGTAATAGAGGTGTTATAACATTTGCCCTTTAGGGTGTGTTTTACTTTTTTGATGTAATAGGTGTTGTTGATGTCTGCACTCATGCCCGAGATGGTTATCATCCTGCCCACCACTGCTTCTGGTATGCCCCAAGTATCTATTGTCAGCTCACACAGGGCCATGCTCTCTTTGTTAACCAAGGCCTGGGCAGCCGTAGCAAGCTCTTTGTCAAGCCGTGTATTGGTAAAAGATCCTACATACTGTACATTTGTTATGCTTGTGGCTGTTAGAATCTCTATCCCAGTACTCCCTGTGCCTACTTTATCGCTGACACTTTCAGCGCTACCAGTTTTGCTCTCTGCTTTGTCTTGGTTATAGCTTGAGAGTGTGATTTTTGAGTGTATCCCTGCCATAGAGGTCTTCATGTTCAGTTTTTTTATGTCTGATGGGGTAAAGGTGATTAAGGATGCTGTATTGCTTCTGGCTTTCCTAAAATAAACTTTTCCATTTTCGGCAAAAAATTCAAAATCCATTTCATTGGCTAGTTTGCATACATAATCAAAGTCAGAAATCCCGCCTTGTGTCACAGTGATTGATGCCGTAAAATCATCTGTGGTATCTATGGATTTTTCCATGGCGTAGTCTGTTAGCACCTTTGTGACTAGTCCTGAGATAGAGCTGACTTCCATGTGAGCCACTGAGGTAATGTTGCCTCTAAGTAGGGCCTTATGGTCTAAACAGTATATGGTGAGAACCTGCACCAATCCCGAGGTGATTTCTATATTTCTCTGAAATATATACCCTTTGAATACTGTAGTATTGGTATCTGCATACCCTAAGCTAATTTCGATTTTTTTCATCGGCCCAAAACTGCTCAATATACTGTATCCATCCACATTTGATGTGATCTGCTCTTTATCTACAATCTTGAATATGGCGCCACTTGTCTCATTGTTTTCAATAGACAGCTCCACTTCTAATTCTTGAAGAATGTATTTTTCCGCTAATGCTGTATCCTCCACTTTGATTTCGTAAGAGTAATTGAAAAAGTTTGCATATTTTGTTTTAAGTTCAGAAAAATCCATATTCCCCTCTATGATTCTAATAGTGTTCTTGGATTGCCACCTTCCTCGTTGATTAAACCCGCTAGGGTGGTTTTCCAATTCTCGTCAAAGGCTGGTCTGTCTGTTGTTACCGCGGCCACAAAGGTATCCCTCCCTGTGGATACTCCTGACATGCTCACTGTGAGGCTGGCTCTCACTGGCTTGCCGTCTCCCATGAACATGGTGAACTTTTGGTTCACACTGATGATGACGCCTTCAAAGGAGGTAGAGCCCCAGACGAAAGTCACTGTATTTAATTCTTCCATCAATGCCACTATTTTGTCCGTATAGTTTCGCACGTCTTCTCTATCTGGATCAGGTCCAAATGTGGCCATATCTGTAAACATTGTATAGGTATCAAAAATCAGTTCTAAACTTAGGGTTTCTCTTGGTTTTTCCTTTTTATCTAAGCTAGGTGCTCTGACACAAGCCATTGGATCCTGCTCTTCTTCACTTTTTGATGCCTGGCTTGCATGGGTGCTATTGATACTAAAAGTAGCTGGGTTAAAATGTACCTTGATGGTGGTTTCTCCACATTTGAACTCTGCCTTTGTCACTGCCATATGATTCCCTCTTTGCTTTGTACTTCTTTTTTGCCTTTCGCTTCTTTATTTTGTCCCCTTTTGATTTAGATCCCTTTTCGCAGCCTTTCATAGCCTAGTTTATCTTCAATATCTCTTTGGACTTCTTTTAGTATATTTCCCACGTTTACCCCAACATGCCTTATGATTTCCTTTTCACGGGTATCACCTGTATAGGGGTTATTATCCATTGTTACCGACGTACTCATATTGATTTGCTGGTCTGACGGTATATAAACCATTTGGTCATATAATTGTTCAGAAGGCGCTCTCAACAGGGTATTTGTCCTGGTGAAAAGCTCTACAATAGGATACTGATATTGGCTGACCTCCTGCTTTTGAATTTTCTTTTCCATCAATTGGGAAAAGTGGGCATATGTCTTGTTAATGTCTTTTAGCAAAGACGTATGCACATACCAGTCATAGGGAGAAATACCAGAGGTTTCGGTGCTTTTACCCTCTTGTCTTTCCATGTCCTTGGTTGCTTTTGCTACGATGCTCTTTGCTATTTTGTTGCCGACCGCTAGGTTTAGGTTAAAATGAATTGTATTTTTAGGCGCATATGTGATTTGCTGGATATTTTCCACCCTACTACCACCATCCCTGCCTTGGTATGTCAACTCTGCCATAAAATACTCTTTGAGGCTCGTGGATTTGATCATATTTTCAGGCCTGCCTTTGATTGCCTTAAACAAAGACATTCTGCTGGTGTTTAGGTCTTTTATCTGTATTATGCCGATCATACCCATCTCCTACACCGTCATCTCATACATCTGCTGGTACATAATCTCAATCTTGTCAATGATGATACTGCTGTTCTTGGCATCAAACTCGGTGACAGACCATTTGACAGGCACGGGACTATTGTATCCATAGGCTCTAACCACTTTATCCCCTTTTGGGGAAAATACCAATATCATACCTGGCACGCTTAGGTGTTTGCCTAGGGTATCTGCGTTGGTCATGGCGTCGTTTAATTTGTTCAGCCTTCCAATGCCGTGTTCTATGATTAATCTACCTGTTTTTTTCTTGGGTGTGTTTAGCACAATCATACGGTCATTGACCCCACCTTCATTGATGGTATCCACGGAGACTTCACTTTCTATGCCAGATATTTTAGCGCAACTAATGGTAAAGGAGCCTAGACATAATAGAAATCGATGACCTGTGGCTAGTTTGTCCATACTGCATTACCTCTTTTACATAAAGTCTCCAAAAATATTTTCCTCTTCACCGCTTAGTTCTTTGTTCACATAGGATATTTCGTAGCACCAGCGGGCTCTTTCAAGGTGTGAAAGGGTCAAAATTTCCTCTCTTGCCCAGTGAAAGTGATAGGCGATGAATGCCATCTCCTTGTACATTCTTTCCTTTGGATAGCTTATGACTGTGCGCTCATAAAAAAACTTATGGGCATTGTGAATTTTCTATTGCAATGAGGACAACTGACCTCATAACTAGGATCATCTGACTGATTGATTTTCTGATAAAAATCTTGCAAATAGTTCATATCTCCACTAAACAAAGACTCTATCACGCCCGTGTCTATACTGGGCAAATCCCCTAGTTTTGTAATAACCCTGGCTAGGATAATCACTGTGATATACGCGGAATTTTGTTGCACCCGAATGTCTTTTAGTGGGAATATTTCATCTGCTGCTGTGGCAAGACGCATTACACCTTTTTTGTGTAAATTCCCTGCAACATCGACATATCCTTTTGGCAATACAAATTCGTACTCTGTTTGAAACGCCATGGTTTAGCTCCTTTCTACTTGTCTCTTGTCATTCCTTCGTGGGCCAAAACCAATGTCTCAAACACAACCTCATTGCCGTCACCTTTGAAGTCAGATACTGTATAGCTCACTGGCCATGCGTTGATGATTTTCCAAACGGCAGCTGGTGCTTTGTCATATGACATAGCAGTAAGTGTGGCGGTTTTTCTCACCAACGTGCCAGAAGACACATCGCTAATCCATTTGAATAACGCTGGATTGGTATCTGTCCCTCTTTTCAAAGTAATATTGCCGTATTCCGTTAATCCAGGGAATTTTTGTACGTTGTTGGTGGCGTGGTTGCCCTCACGATATGGTACTTCTTTCACTTTTAGGTCATGACCTGATACGGAGTTGAACCCCATGGTGATCCCGTCTATTTCTAATGTGAAATTAAAATTTCTGATTGGGTACATGATTTACTCTCCTTTCCTGCTATTATTCTTCACGTGTTTTTTGGGTTAATCTAAAGATGACAAACTCAGCTGGTTTTACAGGAGCTACCCCGATTACGCAAATCAACCGCCCGTTGTCTATATCGTCTTGGCTCATGGTGCTGTGTCCGATGTCTACAAAGAATGCTTCATCTGGGCTTGATCCAAACAAAGCGCCGCTTCTCCAAACAGTGGTCAAGAATACTTCTATGGTACGTCTTACGCGCATCCAAAGCACTTCATCATTTGGCTCGAATACAACCCAATTGGTGTTGGCTTTGATAGATTCTTCTAAGAATATAAATAGCCTTCTGACATTGACATATCTCCACAATGCGTTAGATGAACATGTTCTAGCCCCCCAGACTCTGATACCTTGCCCTGGGAATGGTCTAATCAAGTTGGCACCCTTAGGGTTTAGAATGTCTTGCTCCCCTTTGTTGTAAATACAGTCAAGACCAGTAACACCTCTCACCACTTCATTGGCAGGTGCTTTGTGAACACCACGCTCATTGTCTGAACGAGAATAAATCCCTGCAATTGTTCCTGATGGTGGCATCATATTATTTCTTTTTTGTGGTCCATCATAAATCTCTAACCAAGGATGATACATGGCAGCATAATGAGAATCAAAAATCTCTCTATGCTTGATCACGTCTTCTGTACTTTTGTTATCCCGGGGTATGTCTAGAATGGCAAATCTGCTGGCCAAATTCTCACAGTGTGCCACTAGCTTTAGCTGTATCACAGGATCTGTAATCCCCGGTGCGATCATTAAGCTTACTATATCATTGTCGATAAATGCCTTGATGCCACTTCTCCGTCCTGGCCCTTTGTCCTCACCATCAAATTCCTCAATCATGTAGCCTTCGTTGACGCCGCCTGGCACTGTACCGTTGCTACCACCAACGAACACCATTTTGCAAGCATCTTCTTTGCTGTTACCAAATACGTCTTTTACTTCATTGCCTGAAATGATTTGGCATGGATGAAGTGGTTTTTCTTTTATAAGTTCGCTGATTACTTCGTCATTGCAAGCAACGGCAACAAGTTCTGATTTTGCCGTCTTCTTTAAGATGTGGTTGGCAGATTCTGGATTGAAAGACAGCGTCTCATAGAACTCTACTGCATCTTCAAATATAACTTCCATGTTGAATTCACATGTGTAAATAAATTTTGTAGGAAGTCCTTCTTTTAAGTCGTTTTTAATATCTTCTGCAAAGGCTTCTTCAAATTGAATTATATTGTCTTGGGATTTTGTTACTCTATTGTAAAAATACGTATATGTTTTTTTCTTAGGGTCCTCGGCATCTACCTCTTCCTTCACATAGCAGGCAGTATCGCCAGCTTGAAACCCTGCATTGGATTTAACAGTATAGCTGGTATCTGATGCTGCTTCTTCTGTGAGAATAGCATGGGTTTTGGCCTTAAAGGCTGGTGTTATTTTGACTTTTATATCGTTGCCCCAAGTTCCTGGGTTTTTCGCACGAAATACAATGGCTTTGCTGGCTGCCTCTTCCTCCGTGGCTGTAGCTGCTGCCTTGGCATCTGCTGGGCATACACGCATAACAAAACAGCGCGAGCCTCCATTCATGAAAAACTGATCTATGGCATAAGCTAAAAAACGATAGTTACCAAACTCTTGTTCTGATAAATACCCTCCATATTTTCTTTTAAAATCAGCTGGATTTGTTACTAGCTGTGGTGTGCCTATTACTGGTCCTCTCACTGCAAGTCCTAAAAAACCTGCCGTGCTGGTACTCACCCCTGTCATAGGTTTGCCGCCAGATTCAAATTCTTCTACATATACTCCTGGTGATAAATATTCTGCCATGTCGCATACTCCTTCCTTATTTTGAGTAACGACATAATATATCATTTTCCGACAGAGGGCAATAAAAAAACACGAATGTGAGAATGTCTCACATTCGTGTTTAAATCATACAAACTCCACAAACACTTGATTGGAAATATCTATGCCTTTTCTGGTTAGCCTGATGAAATCGCCTTGTTGCTCTATTAACCCTTGGTCCATTAATTTAACCAACTGGTTTTGGTATAGTTTGAGGATGTTGTCTCCAAATCTTTTCTCAAAATCTAACATTGAAATTCCAATTGATTTTCTCATGCCTGTGAATATGTATTCTGACATATCATCTATACGAGAATTAGTATGTATCTCTGCTATCAGAGGGGACAGGTTGTGGTTTTTTGATTTAGAACCGTCCCAAATGGATAGGTATTGGTCTAGTTTTGTTGTATTGCTGTAGCGCACGCCCACATTGTGAGAATTCCTCACATAGCTATGTGAGCCTAATCCAAACCCAATATACTCTTCCATGGACCAATACTTCAGATTGTGGCGGCACGCCCTACCGGGCATTGCGGCATTAGATATCTCATAATGCTCATACCCTGCTGTTTTCAATATATCCAATGCCGCGGCGTACATACGCCGGTCCAGGGCAGGATCTGTTTCTACTAGGTCGCCTTTTTCATATAGCTGCCAGAACGTAGTACCTTCTTCTAACTTGAGACTATAAAACGAAATATGTTCTGGCCTCAAGGCGACAATTTCCTTCAAATCCTCCTGCCATGGACCAATGCCCTGGGTGGGAATTCCGAACATCATGTCTATGTTAATGTTATCAAACCCTACCTGTCGTGCTATATGGTAGGCTTTGAGGAATTCCTCTTTTGTATGGAGCCGTCCTAAATATGTCAAAATATCTTGCTGCAGTGACTGGACGCCGATGCTCAATCGGTTGACGCCAGCGTCCAAATACCCCTTATATACCCCTGCTAGATCATTGGGGACGGTTCTAAATGACCATACTGCCCCCGGATTCGACTCCATAGAGATTTCAGCATCATCAGATACCTTGAATCTCAACCTCACAGCATCCAATATCCTCTTAATCTGCGCAGGGGAAAGTAGGGACGGTGTGCCTCCCCCAATGAAGATTGAGTCAACAACATGTTGCTGTTCATTTAGAACCGTCCCCAATGAGGGGTTAAAAAAAATCTCTTGGCAAAGTGCCTCCACATACCCATCAATAGATGGCAAAGAAGAGGCAGGGCTCTGCCCAACACTTTTTTGCTGTTTTATGGGGTCCCCGGCAGAGGACGAGCTTTGCTCGCCCTCTTTCAGTCTATCTTCAGGTAAAAATAGGGTCGGGCTCTGCCCAACACTTTTTTGGCCTTTTTCGGGGTCCCCAGCAGAGGACGAGCTTTGCTCGCCCTCTGTTGGGGCAGAAAAAGAAAGGAAGTCGCAGTACGCGCACTTCCTTTTGCAAAACGGTATGTGAATGTATATTCCTAATCGCTTTTCTTTCACTTATATTATCCTAATAATTGTAATACGTTTTGGCTACTTAGTCTAGAAGAAGCCAATGCTGCTGTAGATGAGTTAGACATAATATTCGCAGCACTCCACTGTGTATATGCCTCAGCCATATCTACATCTCTAATTCTAGATTCTGCATCCACTTGATTTGAGATTTGATCAGAAAGATTCCTGATTTGAGATTCTGACTGGTTGGCCTTGGCCCCCATACCCGATCTCATAGTATTCACCGAATCAGCTAGGCTACGAATTTGATCAGTTGACATATCCCCTGTCATATTCTTTAAGCTATCGGCAAACTCAGTGGTCATACCTGATGTTTGATTCTCAGCAAACAAGTCAATTCCATTCACTGTAGAATTCTTTACCGTATCTACAATAGAATTGGCTGTCGCTTGCATTTGTGTCTTAACAATTTGCTTATCACTATCACTCATCAATGGACTTTCCATCTGGGCCGAATACCCTTGCATATCCACTAAGCTATCGCTAATAGAACCCATGGTTCCCTCAGCAGAATTTAAGAATGATAACGCATCTTGAACATTAGATCTTTGTTGTGTCATGCCTTGGATTTCTCCACGCATCTTCTCCGATATAGCTATCCCTGCTGCATCGTCGGATGCTCTGTTAATCGCACTACCAGTACCAAGCTTCTCAGTCCATTTTGCTCTGATTTCATTCATTTGAGAATTGGCATTCAAGTTTTGGAGTGAGCTTGCGTTGTTATTTATTTTCATTTCTCCCAGCCTCCTTGCCAGATAATGTGTAATCGCCATAACCCTATGGGATCACTTCTACTGTATCACCTTAAAATCTATCACATCCGAACCAAATAGTCAACATATATTGCTAAAATTTTGACAAATACTACTTATATAATCTTATTTGTTGTCATCATACTTCAAAACAGCTGTAAATGCCTCTTGTGGGACTTCTACTGTTCCGAATTGACGCATACGTTTTTTACCTTCTTTTTGCTTTTCAAGAAGCTTTTTTTTACGTGAAATATCTCCACCATAACATTTGGCCAATACGTCTTTTCGTAACGCCCTTACAGTCTCTCTTGCTATGACTTTAGCCCCTACAGATGCCTGAATTGGAACCTCGAACTGATGAGATGGTATAATCTCTTTTAGTTTCTCACAAACAAACTTCCCTCTAGCGTAGGCTTTGCTCTCATGGACAATCATGGAAAAAGCATCCACCAATTCTTTGTTTAACAATAAATCTAGTTTGACCAGTTTTGATTTGTTATATCCGATTAACTCATAATCAAATGATCCATACCCACGTGTCTTTGACTTCAGCGCATCAAAGAAGTCATATATTACTTCGTTCAGTGGCATTTCATAATTCAGGTTGACACGGGTTGGGGTGATGTATTCCATGTGCTTCATGGTGCCACGGCGATCTTGGCATATTTCCATTATACTTCCAACATACTCATTTGGAACCATAATATTTGCATTTACAATCGGTTCTTCAATAAAATCTATATCTGTTATTTTAGGCAAGTTGCTAGGGTTCTGAATCAGTTCCACTTCACCATCTGTCTTTGTCACCTTATAAATAACGCTAGGTGATGTGGTGATAATCCCTAAGTCAAACTCCCTTTCAAGTCTTTCCACCATGATTTCCATATGTAAAAGTCCTAAAAATCCACACCTAAAACCAAATCCTAACGCCACTGATGTCTCTGGCTCAAATACCAAAGCCGCATCGTTGACTTGCAGTTTTTCTAAGGCATCCTTTACGTCTTCGTATTTTTGCCCTTCTGCTGGGTATACACCGCAAAATACCATAGATTGGACTTTTTTGTACCCTGGGAAGGCCTCTTCTGTAGGATTATCTGCTAGTGTTATGGTATCGCCCACCCTAGCATCTGCCACTTGTTTTATGCTTCCTGTTATGTATCCTACTTCCCCTGCTCTTAGGCTAACCACTGGTGTAGGTCCTGGTGCATATACGCCCACTTCCGTGACTTCGTACTTTTTGTCTGTATTCATCAGCTTGATGATATCGCCTTTTTTCACTATGCCATCTACAATACGTGTGTAAATGACTACACCTTTGTAATTATCGTAATAGGAATCAAAGATCATAGCCTTCAATTTGCCGTCTGGTTTGCCTGTAGGCGCAGGAACTTTCGCTACCACAGCCTCTAGCACATCTGTGATGTTGAGCCCTTCTTTTGCTGAAATAAGGGGCGCCTCGCTGGCGTCGATTCCTATGACCTCTTCTACCTCTAGCTTGACTTCCTCTGGTCTTGCACTTGGCAAGTCAATTTTGTTGACCACAGGTATGATTTCAAGGTTCTCCTCCAATGCCAAATACACATTGGCTAGTGTCTGGGCTTCCACTCCTTGTGTGGCATCCACAATAAGCAAAGCACCTTCGCAGGCTGCAAGGCTTCGTGATACTTCATAAGTAAAGTCTACATGGCCTGGTGTATCTATTAAATTCAAAATATACTCTTGTCCATCTTTGGCTTTGTATGCAAGCCGGGTGGTCTGTAGCTTGATGGTAATGCCGCGCTCACGCTCTAAATCCATATTATCCAGGAACTGCTCTTTCATGTCACGATCTGCCACAAGTCCTGTATTTTGAATCAGTCTGTCTGCTAAGGTTGACTTTCCATGGTCAATATGGGCAATAATACAAAAATTCCGTATATATTCCTGATAAGATTTTGTCATCAGTTTGTTCTCCTGTTATTTCTTCAATTTACTTATTCATTATAGCCAATAAAACAGAAAACTGCAAGAAAAACAGCTCTTGCAGTTCTGAATTAATTCAATTTCTTTGTTTTGGGTGTCACTGCGCTACAATACCTCAACGCCATAGGCTTCTCTAGAAGGTTCTTCTTCCTCTTCTTTTAGCCCTAACCCTACTGCCATATTCTCATAGGTATTTTGTACTTTCGTTGTGATGTTATATTTTACCTCATTCATTGTTTGGGAAATATGCTCTGTATCCACCACAGCTGTCATGCCAAAACCAGTGATCTCCAAGATATTCTCTGATATCTTTCTAAACTCTGGCAAAAAATCGTTGTCATTGTTGGTCATGTCAATATAGGAATTGTTCACCTGCCCTATTCCAAACATAAATAAAGGAATGATTATCATTAGTAAATTTTTCATATTTTCCTACCTATTTCCAATTGTCTTTTATAGCCTCAGCCAAAACTTTTCCAAAGCATTGGGCCGCTGCTACCGATTCATCAATATGATTTTGGTTGTTGCCCACTTCTAGTAACATGTAGTAGTCTGACACATATTCATTGAATTTATACGGTTTTTCTATGACATCTCTAGCAATGCCTGGGTATTTTTTGTTGGATTTTTCTATCATATAGTCAGCCAAAACCCTTAGTGCTTTGACGTTTTCATTCTGTGTCCCTACAACAAATCCATATTTAGCCACCTTTGATCCATCTACCGTAGCAATCTGAGGTTGGTTTTTTGTATATCCTGCCGCATCTCTATGTAAATCAATTACTATTTTAGGTGCTTTGGTAGATGCAATGAGCCCTTTGATGGTCTCTAACGATCTGTTATACGATTTATTATAAGACGGAGAATCATGCAATGTTTTGTCGTGGATTACTTGTATCCCTTGGGCTTCAAGCTCCTTTTCAAGCGCATCTCCTACTTGTCTCACAGTGGCTTTTTCTGCTATGGCATGAAAATTCCCTTCAGAGACTGGCAAATAAGACTCTGTAGCATGGGTGTGATATATAATTACCACAGGTTTGCTGGCATCTATTTTCATTTGCTTTGGTGTCTCTTTAGGTATTTCACTTGCTACCACTGCTGGTTTTGTGGCTTTTGTATCTGGACTCTGCTGCACTGGCTCTGCGGTCTCAGTCGCTACTTTCGCTCCTTGCTGATCCCCTTCTCCCTCCATATCATGTGCCTCGGTGGTATCCACTGCTGCAATCATAGGATAGGCGGCATCAACAAAACCAGAAAGCACTGCTATGCTATCCTCTGGCGTGCCTCTTGGAGACACCAAACCTCTAGAGACCGCCTCTAGGCCTTTGTCGATATAGGACAGTAGTTGTTGGTTTCCTTCTTCACGTATCTCATTATTAATTGTGGCTTTTGCCTCACTTTGCTCATTGGTGATTTCCCAATTAAAAACATATCCGCCAATGGACAGTCCTAACATTGTCCAAATGGCAAAGAAAAAAATTGTGTTTTTCTGTTTGGTTCTTGCATTTCTTCTTCCCATGTGTATTCTCCCTTCGAAGAAGTATATGCATCAATCAAATGAATTATGAACCTCAGAAAGACTCATGGCTGGATGAAGTACGTCATTGATTCCATTTGCCAACACGTTGGAAAATTCATGGACTATCGTGTCCACTTCTGTAACGGTAACAATCATTTTCCCGCTCAAATCCTTCATGAATTGACCTGCTAGCTCAGGTTCTGTCTCTAGGGCCACGGCAAGACCTGCAATGTGGTCGCTGATCTCTGTTCCGAATTCTTCCACCCCGTAGCCCATCAAGGTGTCAAAAATCAATGTGGCCGAGTCAATAACCGTTGGTACGCCTATGGCTATGACCTCTACGCCAAGGCTTTCTTTGTTCAATCCTTTGCGATGATTGCCCATGCCTGCTCCTGGGTTAATGCCTGTATTGGATATTTGTATCGTAGTGTTGATCCTATCTTTGTTGCGGGCAGCCAGCGCATCAATGGCAATGACTACATCGGGTTTGATGTTATCTACCACACCTTTGACAATATCTACGCTCTCTACACCAGTGTCTCCCATGACGCCAGGTGTTATGGCACTGACACAGCCTACACCAGATTCCATTTTATCCTTGTATGTGAGGAAATAATGCCTTGTAGCTGTAATCTTGTCTGCGGTCAAAGGCCCAAGAGCATCGGGGGTGACTTTTGTATTGCCAAGGCCCACCACCAAAGCATTGAGATTTTTCTTCTCAGGTAGCATTTTTTTCAGTTCTGCCCCAATGGTATCACTGCATTTGCGTTTTAGCTTGTCGTCTATCTCATCTATTTTTGGAATTTCTATGGTGACATAGCTCCCTATGGGCTTGCCCATGGACTCTGCCCCAGCCTCTGTTGTTATTTTTATCTCCAAGACTTTAATGCTGTCCTTCATGTCTTCTTTGATCTCTACCCCTGATATTTCAACGTCATTTTCTTCGTGGTACATCTCTTTGTTTTCCACTGCTAGGTCTGTTCTGAATTTCAATTTTGCCATAATATCCCCTTTTTATTTTTTTCGCTTGCATTTAGTTTGTTTTCGGGTTATACTTTTTATGCAATATTTATTGAAAGTGGGGTGAAAAATATGGCAAATATTAA
>JAVBKP010000149.1:0-27171 GCA_031553975.1 Anaerovoracaceae bacterium
AGTCATGCAAATGCTGAATTTCACTTTGTGCTAAATACATGATAGTATGATATTAATTTAACAATGTTGTATTAACATTGGGTTGTAGTAAGGAGTGGTGAAAAATGAAAAAACGTACATTGGAAGAACTAACGGCTTATAACGCACCGGGGCATTTTGGCATGACAGCCATGCGTATTCACGGCAAAGAGGAGACAGGGGCAGAAAAGTTTTGGATGGGTGTTTCAACATTTCTTCCAGGGGGCGGTGCAGAGTATGCCTACGAAGACAATCCCCTAGAGAAAGTTTACTATGTACTAGAAGGTGAGATGACCGTAACAGACAAGGATGGTAACAAATATGTCATCCACAAAGATGAGACCATTTCATTCCTGCCAAACGAGGGGCGAGGACTGGTAAATGAGAGTAATCTACCGGCACGTATGTTAGTTATTATCAACTATCCTCAATAAGTATAAAGTGATTTAAAGTGGTTAGCGTGGATAATGAGAACGCTGGAAGGGGATCTATCATGATCAATGTTAGAAAAGATTTTGTACAAAACAGGTTTAGCCTAACAGGGAAAGTTGCTATTGTAACGGGAGCAACAGGGGCGTTAGGCAGTGCAGTGGCCAAGGCGTATGGTTACCAAGGCGCAAAGGTAGTGGTAACAGGAAGAAACGAGAAAAAACTCCAAGAGATCATAGCAGAACTGAAAGCAGATGGCATTGAGTGCAGCGCTATTGCAGCTGATCCAGCAATCGAGGCAGAGGCTAAAAAGGCAGTGGATTTCGCAGTCAATACATATGGTGAACTCAATATCTTGGCTGTGTGTCATGGATACAATAGTCCTAAGGGCATCTTAGAGCAAAGTGTTGAAGAGTGGCAAAAAATCATGGATGCAGACCTGAAAAGTGTGTATTTAATCAGCAAAATCAGCGCAGAGCAAATGGTAAAACAAGACAAAGGTGGAAAAATTGTCATAACTTCTTCCGCCCGTAGCAAAATGGGCATGAAGGGCTATACCGGCTACTGCGCATCAAAAGGTGGATGCGACATAATGGCCCAATCTATGGCTTGCGATCTTGCACCACATCATATTAATGTAAACACAATTAACCCAACAGTATTTAGAAGTGATCTAACTGAATGGATGTTTGACCCAGACTCAGCCGTGTATCAGAACTTCCTAAAACGCCTACCCATAGGAAGATTAGGCGAAGTAGAAGACTTTGTAGGACTAGCAACCTTCCTTGCGTCACCAGCAGCGGATTTCCTCACAGGTGGAAACTATGATGCTACAGGTGGGTATTGGGGGAATTAAGGTGATGATTAAAAGAATCACTGTAGTTGGGGCAGGCATGATGGGAAACGCGATTGCGCAAGTATTTGCCTCGAGCCCAGAGTTAGAAGTTACTTTATTCGATGTTGAATATAAAGAGAATTGGCGTGAACCTATCGAAAGAAATCTAGACATTATGCTGTCCAAAGGCGCGGCTACGATTGAAGAAAAGGCAGGAATTCTTGGACGTATAAGATTTGAGACGGACTTGAAGGGGGCAGTAGCAGAGGCAGATTTTATAATCGAATGCATACCAGAGGTCATGGAGCTCAAGCAAAACCTATTGGCAGAAATTGAAAACTATTGCGGTAGAGACACTATATTAGCAACCAATACATCGGTGATGAGTCCGACGGAGATTTCGGCAAAATGCACCAACAAAGACAGGGTAGTAGGGGCTCACTTTTGGAATCCAGGGCATTTGATTCCACTAGTGGAGGTGGTAAAAAGCGATTTTACCTCAGATGAAGTCATGGATAAAACCATGGGTATACTAAAAGACTGTGGCAAAAAACCTATTTACTGCAAGAAAGATGTGCCAGGCTTTGTTGCCAATAGGCTACAACACGCCTTATGGCGAGAGGCGTTTTACATGGTTCAGGAAGGCATTGCTGATGCCAAAACGGTGGACGATGCATGCAAGTACGGTCCAGGATTTCGCTGGCCAGTATTAGGCCCAATGGAAAACTCAGACATGATTGGCATTGAGTTGAGTTATAACATCCACAACTATATCTTAGGGCACCTAGCAGACAACCATGAACCATCTCCTTGTTTGAAGGAAATGCTAGAACAAGGAAAAACTGGATTTAAGTCGGGGAGCGGTTGGCAGGATTGGACAGGGGAAGAGATAGAAGCCTCTAATACAGGGTTAAGAGAGTATTTGATAGATAATATTAATAATAAAAAAGGGAGATTTTAGTCATGAGCAAAAAAGTAATGATAGACTTAACACATCCGTTTGGTGGAGAGATTCCACGTTGGCCATATTTTGATAAACCAACCATCGACAACACGCACACAATGGCAAAGGGCGGGGTTTTAACACAAAAAATCACCTGTACAATGCATACAGGCACTCACTGCGATGCACCAAGACATGTTATGGAATATGAGTTTAATGGCAATCGTGCAAGATACACCCATGAGATGGATGTTGATGCGTATACGGGGGAAGCTGTTTGCCTGCAAATAGACATAGAGCCTTGGGGGCTAATTGGACCTGAACATCTGGATGCTGCTTGCGAGAAGATAGGAATCAAACAAGAAGAGTTAGAAGGTATGGTAGTATGCCTAGATACGGGCATGCACAAATTATTCGATGACTCAAAAGCGTATTACCACTATGCAGTAGGTACTGGGGTAGAGGCTGGTAAGTGGTTTGTTAAAAACAAAGTGAAATGCGTAGCCATGGACTCACAAGCACTTGACCACCCTCTGCATACTGCTATGGGTAACAATGGAATGACCCGCATGAACCTATTGGGTGCTACAGGCTATCCCCTTACGGAAGAGTATAAGAATCTATTTGGCGAAGAGGCCTATGCGGAGTTTGACAAATTTGAATATATTCGTATCCATGGACAAGAAGCCTATGACAAGAAGTTTGAACAATTGGAAGAGGCAGGCATCTGGGGCACTTGGGAGCCTTGCCACAAGTTAATGCTAGGGAACGGCATAGTTGGTGTAGAAAACCTAGGTGGCGACCTTGCAAAAGTATCTGGTAAGCGATTCAAGTTCTACTGCTTCCCGCTACGCTGGTACATGGGTGATGGATCTATGGCACGCTGCGTTGCAGAAATCGACGAAGACGATATTAATGATGTGCCAGATCGTACTTACGAGTATGGGGGCACAGGTTATGCTGATGAGGCTGGTGGCGGTGGCAGCGGTCTTGCATATACACAACGTTTATTTAACCGCAAAAAATAGCCGTTATGGTAGGAAGGTATGGGTTAGACATGAGTGATTTAAAGAATAAAAAAATAATAACCGTTGCTACTACTGGAGCGTGGCCAACAAAGGAAAATACACCCAATGTGCCAATAGAGCCTCGTGAAATCGCAGAAGAAATATATAACTGCTGGAAAGAAGGCGCAGCAGTGGCACATATTCACTGTCGTGACCATGAAGGAAAAGCGGCCATGGTGTTTGAAAAGTTTGAAGAGACAGTAACGCTTGTTAGAGAACATAAGGACTGTGATATTATTTTAAATACCACAACATCTGGTGGCGTTAACCTGAGAGAAGAGGATAGACTGAGACCTTTTTATGAGCTTAGGCCAGAGATGGCATCATATGACTGTGGGACAATGAACTGGCAGCATACAACTATATTTGAAAACAACCCAAAGTTTTTAGAAAAGCTGGCCACTATGATGAATGAAGTCAATGTAAAGCCGGAAATAGAAGTTTTTGATCCTGGCATGATTTATAACGCGGGGTATTACATAAAGAAAGGATTTCTAAAAACCCCAGCCCACTTCCAGTTTTGTATGGGGGTGCCAGGAGGAATAGCCGCAACGACTAAAAATCTAGTGTTCATGAAAGATATTTTAGATGAAGTGGCACCAGGCTCTACATGGAGCGCATTTGGTGTGGGCAAAGGCGCAATGGAAATCATGTATGCGGCCATTGCCATGGGCGGCAATATCAGAGTTGGCATGGAGGACAATGTGCTGTACAAAAAAGGACAGATAGCAGACAATAACATGCAGTTTGTAGCGCGGGCAAAACGCTGTATTGAAGAGTTTACTTGTGAGGTGGCAACACCTGCAGAGGCTCGTCAAATCTTAGGACTTGTCTAAAAGAAGGAGAAAAACATGAGAGAAGTTGTTATTGCAAGTGCGGCTAGAACTGCCATAGGTAGCTTTGGTGGAAGCCTTGCAGGAGTCAGTGCAGCAGACTTAGGTGCTACAGCAGCAGTGGCTGCCATAGAGCGGGCTAAAATAGATAAAACCCAAATAGATGAAGTCATCATAGGGAATGTCCTTTCGGCGGGGCTAGGTCAAAATGTGGCAAGGCAGGTGCTGATAAAAGCGGGACTTCCAGTTGAGACCCCAGCCATGTCACTTAATATCGTCTGTGGCTCTGGGCTTCGTGCTGTAGCTATGGCGGCCCAGATCATACAAGCGGGAGATGCAGATATTATCTTAGCAGGCGGGACAGAGAGTATGTCAAGCGCCCCTTATGTTTTGCCCAATCACCGTTTTGGAAACAAAATGGGAAACGAGACTTTGGTTGACACTATGATAAACGATGGACTATGGGATATTTATAACAATTATCACATGGGTGTTACCGCTGAAAATGTGGCAAAGCAGTGCAGTATTACAAGGGCTGAGCAAGATGAATTTGCAGTAGCTAGCCAGCAAAAGGCGGAGGCAGCCATCAAAGATGGCAAATTCAAAGATGAAATAGTTCCTGTGATCATCCCCCAGAGGAAAGGCGAGCCAAAAGTATTCGATACTGACGAATATCCAAGGCTTGGAGCCACACTGGAGGCAATGCAAAAGCTAAAGCCAGCATTTGAAAAAGAAGGAACGGTTACAGCAGGAAACGCATCGGGCATAAATGACGGGGCAGCCATGGTGATTGTGTGTAGCAAAGAAAAGGCAGATGAACTTGGTTTACCGATTATGGCCAAAATTAGAGCCTATGCAACCGCTGGTGTAGATCCATCGGTCATGGGACTTGGCGTTGTACCAGCCACACGAAAGGCACTAAAAAAAGCTGGCATTGGTGCAGAGGATTTGGATTTAGTGGAAGCCAACGAAGCCTTTGCTTCACAGGCACTGGCTGTCACTAGAGAATTAGGGCTAAAACCTGAGATTACAAATGTCAACGGAGGTGCCATAGCCCTAGGACATCCAATAGGAGCATCTGGGGCACGTGTGCTAACCACATTGCTTTATGAGATGCAAAGGCGTGACTCTCGTTATGGGCTTGCTACACTGTGTATCGGTGGGGGCATGGGTACGGCTTTGGTTGTTGAAAGGTAGGCTAGGTGATGAAAAAGATTTCATCTAAACAGGCGGCAGAGCATATAAAAGATGGCATGACCATTATGATTGCTGGCTTTATGTCCAATGGCACGCCAGAAGTCATAATAGATGCTATAGTCCAAAAGGGGATAAAGGACCTCATTGTCATATCAAACGATGCAGGCACGCCCAATTCAGGTGTAGCAAAGCTAATTACGGCAGGGGCAGTTAAAAAACTAATCGCTTCACATATTGGGCTTAATCCTGAGGCAGGTCAGCTGATGAATGAGGGTAAATTAGAAGTATTACTGATACCGCAGGGAACGCTGGCAGAGCAAATACGTGCAGGTGGTGCAGGTCTTGGCGGTGTACTGACACCAACAGGGCTAGGCACCGATGTTGAAATAGGCAAAGACATCGTCACAGTGGATGGGAAAAGATTTCTTTTAGAAAAACCTATTAGAGCTGACATTGCACTACTGCGTGGCTCTGTGGTGGACGAAAGCGGAAACATTTTTTATAAAGGAACCACTCGCAACTTTAATCCTATGATGGCCACAGCTGCTGATATTGTCATTGTAGCAGCCGAAAAACTGGTTAGCATAGGAGATATGCAAGGGGAGAATATTGTCACACCAGGCATATTTGTTGACTATATCGTAGAGGAGGAACCATCATGAATGAGCGTGAAATAATTGCCAGTAGAATAGCAAAAGAGCTTAGGGACGGCATGGTGGTCAACCTAGGTATCGGCATGCCTACTATGGTGGTGGACTATGTGCCAAAAGATATGCACCTTGTCCTCCAGTCAGAAAACGGCATATTAGGCATGGGTCCTGTGCCAGATGAAAATAGTGCTGATGACAATATTGTAAATGCAGGCGGCAAGCATGTAACGGTAAACCAAGGGGCTAGTTTTTTTGATAGCGCTATGTCTTTTGCAATCATACGTGGGGGACATGTGGATTTGACCGTACTAGGTGCGTTGCAAGTTGATGAAACGGGAAGTCTTGCCAGCCATATAATACCAGGGAAAATGGTTCCGGGTATGGGTGGGGCCATGGATTTGGTCACAGGTTCAAAAAAAGTGATTATAGCAATGACACATACGGCAAAAGGAAACGCACCGAAGATACTAAAAAAAATCTCTCTTCCTGCAACGGCCATTGGCAAAGTGAATTTGATTGTCACAGAACTTGCAGTAATAGAAGTTACTAAAGAGGGGCTTTTGCTAAGAGAAATAGCTGAAGGTGCTACGGCTGAAAGCGTGCAGGCACTAACAGAAGCAAAACTTATTATTAGGGACAGGCTCACGACCTTCTAAATCTATAAAGAATAAACGCATAACTGGTAAAATAAGACGACTCTGCTTGACAGTATATGGGCAATGCCATACAATATCAAGTAAGAGCCGTTTTATTTTCAACATGGCAAACAAATATGGGATTTGGGGGGATTGCAGTGAATGATTTACAGATTGAGTATTTTCTTGCAGTTGCCGAAAATTTAAGCTTTACGAAGACAGCAACAGAAAAGTATGTATCCCAGCCTGCCATTAGCAAACAGATTGGTGCCATGGAAGAAGAACTGGGGGTTATTTTATTTGAGCGATCGTATAAATCTATAAAGCTCACAGATGCAGGGCTACTTTTTGCAGATTACTACAGAAAGCAGAGGCAGGATTTGAGTTTGCTGACAAGGCAAGCAAAAGACATTCACAAGAGAAAGAAAGTCTTGCTTCGCATAGGATGTGGAAGCGGTTGGACCATGACCGACTTTTTACCAGGCATTATTGAAAATATTGGACTGAACCATCCAGAAGTGAAAATTTTGCTAGAAAGTCATAGCTTCACTCAATTGCCAGGGGCGCTGGCTGAGGATGGAGTGGATATTGCCATTGCGTTAAATTCTAGCCTTCATATCAATCCGTCACTGGAAATTCACAAGCTCACAGAGACGCCTAGGGTCATTGTTTATTCAAAATCTCACCCATTGGCTAGGCACAAGGAATTAACGCCTATAGATTTTAAAAATGAGACGTTTATCATACCGTCTTCAAATGAAGCAACACATATCGTGGAGTTCGTAAAAAGTTTTTGCCAGCCTTATGGATTTACACCTAAGATTCAAGGGGTGAGAAACAATGAGTCTCTCATACTGAGTGTGTTAAATGGAACAGGCGTTGCCATTACTGACCTTTGGACGGTGAAATCTGGACGCAAAGGGCTTAGATATATACCACTCAATACGAATCATACCATTGCTGTTGCATGGAAAAGAAACAATTTTAACCCAGCAGTGCATATGTTTTTGAAGGAACTGGTAAAAGTATTTTACCCAAATGGAGGCTCTACTTTTGATGACGTTTTGCGATAAAAAATCTCTTATTCCTTTTTTGGAATGGGAGATTTTTTCAATATAACCCAAGTGTTATGATACCCATGAATACATTGGTATTGTACAATTTGTTGCCAGAGTGTTACTCTTAACATAAGCAGGTATTCTGTTAACATAGGAAATATAGTTGGAGGTAGATTATGAAGATTTTGGGAGTTTCTGGTGGCTATAAGAATGGCACAAATGATGCGATGGTACGTGAAGCGTTAATGGGCGCAAAAGAAGCAGGTGCAGAAGTTGAATTTGTCAGATTGCTTGATCTAAACTTAAAACCATGTATGGGATGCTGTCTTTGCGTGACGGGCGCAGATGGTGTTACACAAGGTGGATCTGGTAAATGCGTATTAAAAGATGATTTCCATTGGTTTGAAGACAAGTTTTTAGATGCGGATGGCATTATATTTTCTCTCCCTGTATTTGAAAAAGGCGTGCCTGGCGTATTTAAAATGATTCAAGATAAATTGGGTGGACCAAGCCACGATTTAGGAATGCTAACAATATCACAAAAGATTCGTGAGAAAAAAGGCGAACATGCGCCAGAAAAAGGACCAGATCCAAGAACGTTAAAGCCAAAATTAGTAGCAAGTATTTCCATTGGAGGAAGCGATTGGGTGTGTCGTGCAGAGGCCGATTTCAAACTATTTGCTATGTGTGGTGCCCATAAAGTAATTGATACAATCACATTCCCATGGGCCAAGTCAATTATCGTAGAAGATGAAAGAATTGCAAAGATTCATGAGTTGGGCAAAACCCTAGCGGAGGCAGCAAAAAATCCAGAAACAGCGGAATTTGTTGGAGACAAGGGTATTTGTCCAAGCTGTCATACACGTCTTATGCACATTAGCGATGATGCGACAAAGTGTGAATGCAGCGTATGTGGCGTAATCGGTGAGATTAAGGTCGAAAATGGAAAAGTATCTTTCTCTTTCCCAGATGAGCAATGGGAACATGCCCACACTACCATGTCTGGAAAAATGAAACATATGGATGACATCGGAAGAAATGAAGGTAAATTCGCTGAGATTAAAAAAGGCGATGAGTATAAACAACGTATGGAAAAATATGACAATTTTATCAAAGCTAAGTTGCCACCTAGATAAGGCAAAATAAAATGAGTGGAGGAACGCTATGAAAAGAAGTTATTTGACAATCAATTTAACGGACTTAAATGATTTGCCTAAAATGAACAGATGGCTATTCAAGGACCATGCACCAGATACAGTGAGTCAAAATGGACCGATTTTAGAAAAATACACAACGTATAGAGCCCTTCCAATTCCTGAAGGTGGGGAGCTCTATGGTGCCTATAACTGGAGAATGACTGAACACTATTGGAGAGAAGATCCTTTTGGGGAAAATCAGTTAGAACATGGAACAGCCATATCTGAAATCTGGTGTGAAGGGTATAACGAAGCTGTAGGAAATCCAATGGACAGCAAAGCGCGGGGTGACTGGGGCGACAATGAAAATCCTAACGCACATCCACCAGCATTTGTTTTCTGCCAGACTAGGCCTGACAATTCATTCAAAGGAAATGGCATTACACTGAATGAAGGCCCTTTCTTTAGATTTGTAGTCACATTTAAGTATCCAGATGGCGTGTCTTTAGAGAAAGGTGAGGAGTGGTTCTTGACCAAGTTTGCACCAGCATTTTGTGAACAAGAGGACTTGCTAAGAGCTTTTTCATATAAGGCAATACCACCATATACGAGCCCTTTCCACAGAGTACTAGAACTGTGGTACAAAGACGCAAATACTTGGAAGAAAAATTGGGTGGACAACGTTCCTAATGTGCCAAAGCCAGCGTGGGCAACATGTGACCATGCACCATACTTGGCACCATACAAAGATATGGTATGTATTTTCTTAGAAGAGTCACCAGAAAGAGATTTTCTGAGAGGAATGACACCGTACTATGTAACAGCTTAACTTTTTAGAGGAGGAATAACTATGTCAAGCGCAAAAACCCAAGCGGTAGCTTTCAATAAATCAAAAAGTAATTTTGGACTCAAAGGATGGGGCGTAATACTATTTTCTTTTATCTGCATCCTATTTCAAAGCTCAATTATAAATGATTCACTCAATGTGACAATAGCTGCATTCTCAGAATCAAGAGGCTGGGATATTAATATGCTGTATATGTTCTCAACCATTGCTGCATTAATTGCTGTGGTAGGTGCCGCATTTTGGGGATTTGTATCCCACAAGTTCTCCGTGCGTGCCGCATGGTCACTTTCATTGGCGTTGACATCTGTTGCCTGTTTTGTGTGGGGGCATGCTAGCACACCGATTATGTATTTCATCTGCCTTGCAGCTGCAAGCGTGGGAGGTATGGGATTTTGCTACATAGCCAACCTGAACGTAATCTCAAACTGGTTTCCACGCAAAAAAGGTCTTGCTATGGGTTGGGTAACAATTGGATTCCCAGTATCGGCATCCATTTCAGTTCCACTTGTTTTAGGTCTGGTCGGGTCTGGTGGACTTGAAAGGGTTTATACATTTTATGGAATTGTTACAGCTGTACTGTTTATCATTTGTCTTGTATTCATAAGAGATTATCCAGAGCAAGCAGGGGCTTTTCCAGACAACGACAGATCTTTTTCAAGCGAAGAAGTTAAAAGGCAGTTGGAGCAAGGACTTTTATATATGAAGACCTCTCCATGGACTGTTGGAAAACTGTTTAAAACAAAGCAAGTATATCTCATTGCATTCTCATTGGGTATTATGGAACTTCTCTCATTGGGCATCATGACAAACTTTATGCCTAGGTGTTTGCAAGCAGGGTACGAGCAAAGTGAGATTGTGATTATGCTTATGGCGGCTGGCGGAATCGCGTGCTTTGGCAGCTATGCCTGTGGGTACCTTGACTCAAAAGTAGGACCTAAAAAAGCGATTATTATTACTTTCATTGCAGGTATCGTTGCCATTATCCTGAACCTAATTCCAACACATGCAACAATGTACCTCTCACTTCCATTCTTAGGCTTCATGCTAGGGGGAGCAGCAAACTACTTGGTGTCAATCATAAATACAATATGGGGACGTTATGACTTCCCTATGGCGTTCAAAGTGCTTAAGCCTATGGTAGCAATGCTAGGGGCATTAGGGGTAGCGCTTGTAGGCATTATCGGACATACAGCATCCTATGCGGTAGCCTATGGCGTACTTGCCGTGTTAGCAATTATAGCAACAATCGTGATTGTCACAGTCAATGACAGTCTGATTGGAAAAGATATCTAAATTATTAAAATTTTGGCTTTTCGTATGCGGCAGTATATGGAAAGCCTTATTCAATACATCGGAGGTTTAAAATGGACATGAAATGTACACAAGATCATATGGGCACACACTTAGAATGGGAACATGAAGGTGTTACACCAAAGATGATAGATTGGTTTTGGAGCAATATGGAAAAAGGATTTATCCTTTGGCATCCTGAGCAGCATGATGCTTTGGCGTGGGCAGTGCCACCGGTAAACGGAAATCCAGTGGGATCAATTCATATAGCGCCGCAGACATGGAATGATGGGAAAAAACAAAATTTATACATTCGACTAGAAGATTTAAATGAAGTGCCTAGTGAAGTGAAAAGCTATATTAAATATAACCATGTAGTAATAGTGGCAGGATTAGGCTTAGGTGAGGAAGCGTTAGAAGATCCAAAACCTTTGGGATACCGGATTCATCAGTGGGAAAAAACTGATTTTGGTGTAAAGGGAATGTCTTCTGCCATTGGTACCCGAAAAAAAGAAACGCCAGAAGAAGGGATGATTTGGGCAGCGCATTGCAAGGACGAGGTAGGAAATTGGGGTGTATTCTTAGCAAAATTGTATGATTTGTACAGAGTGGTCACCAATCCAGAAACAAACCTCTATGCGGATTTATCTGTAGAAGGCATAGGTGCAGAGGCTAAATACAAATATATTCCAGCCAAATAAGGCGAAAAATAAAATGGCGGAGCTACTGAAGCTCCGCCATTTTTGTTACAGCCACATATATATCAGACAATTTATACCAAGTAGGGAAATCCACTACGCCATTGGCAGGTAGGTCAAAGATGCTTTGAAATTTTGCGACAGCATTTTTAGTAGATTCACCATATAAGCCATCCACCCGGACTTTTGGTATGGCGGGGAAGTTACCTGCTATGGCGTTGATTTGTGACTGTATGGTTCGTATATCTGGACCGCTGGCACCAACCCCTATGTTATATCCGGGGAAAGAGGCAGGAACACCTTGGACAGACTTGGCCTGTTCCATATAAAGATCATGCCCATAAAAACTACGAAGAATATCCATGGCTGGGTAACCTTGGGCACCCAGATCGCGGCTTCCCCACTGTGTCATCCACGTAGGACAAGAAACTTGTTTTCCATCGCAATACTGGGTTAACAGTGGCTGTTTAATACCGGGTTTCGTCAAGAAGGAGGAAAATAAACTATCTACAATTACGGAAATTTGCTGATAAATATTCCGGCCATGGACATAGAAGTGGTCAAAGGCAGTAGAATTGGTTATGGTAAAATCATACCCCTTGCCGCGATACCATTCTGTATAGACCCTGTTGAGGGTAAAGGATAAAATGGCAAGCACATTGGCTTGAATGGTGGACTCTGGCCAAGTAGCGTATATTTCACTGCTGGCTACATTTTTGATGTAGTCCTTGAACTTGACCCAATGATTGACGCCCGCCTCATTGGGGCGACCTTGGTGAACAATAATGAATTCAGGGATAACCGGCTCAGGCAATACTATGTAGCCTGTAGATGGAGGCAGTTCCTTCACTGACTCCTCTGGCAGCTTTTGCGGGTATCCACCCAACAAGGTATGCGGAGATATGACAATATTTGTACCAGCTGTAGCTATGCCGTTTTTTGGGGTGAGTAAAATATCTTGCAAGGCAACCGTATCTGGTAAAACCTGTATACCACTGATGGAAGCAGGATCAAAATCTTCCTGCACTACCCTTGCGCCATATTCGCCATATGGTTTTGGCATTGACACAGACTGTGAATATTCTATAGGCGGTGTGGATAGGGCAAGGAGGGGGGTCTTCCCCGATGAATCTGTGACCAATTCTTCTATTACTCTATGATCAACGGTATTTGTGATTTGTATTTTCACGCCTCCCAATGGCTTTCCAAGGGTTAATGCGGTATTAATTTGTAAATAACCTGTAGAACTCATGTATCAACCTCTCATATTTTTTAATGCTTTACTATATGATGAAAGATGGAGGTAAGTGTATGAATGATGTGCGCGGAGAAGTAATTGTAAAATACAGCGGGAATATAGATTTTTTAGAAACAGATTTTGGCGCTGAGGTAGAGATTTTAAGTGGAGATTTTGCTATTGTAACCATTGGTTTTGACAGCATAGAGACGATCTATCAGCTACCTCAAATCATATATGTGGAAATGCCGCAAGACTTATCACTTAATGTATTAGAAAATACAGGGCAGACCTGCCTTTCGTCAGTACATGAGCAGAGTGGGTATAATCTGAGAGGAAGCGGTGTAATCATTGCCATATTAGATTCTGGCATCGACTTTATGCACAAAGATTTTAGAACGGTAGAAGGAGGCAGTAGGATACTGTACCTTTGGGATCAGACTGCGGTCGGTACGCCACCCACTGGGTTTAAGGCAGGGGCAGAATATACCCAGAATCAAATCAATATGGCGCTGACCAATGGAAGTATTTTATCACAAGATGTACTAGGCCACGGCACAGCAGTGGCAGGAATAGCAATGGGGAATGGCAATAGTAGTGGAGGAACAGAGCAGGGCATAGCACCAGATGCTAGTATTATCATGGTAAAACTAGGAGAAAGAGGAAGAGAGTCTTTTGCAAGATCTACAGAGATTATGCGTGGGATCAAATACGCAATAGACAAGGCAGAGGCACTAGGTATGCCCATTGTAATCAATATAAGCTACGGCAGCAACAACTCCTCCCATGATGGCACCTCTTTGTTTTCTAGCTTTGTCAGTCAAATGGCTGAACGCTGGAAGACGTCCATTGTAGTGGCATCGGGGAATGAAGGAATGGCAGGACATCACTATGGTGGAAAGGTAATAACAGGTGAGAAAATAGCTGTTTCGTTTGAAATCGGGGTTAAATTAGAGAATTTATATTTAATGCTATGGAAAAATTTTGTAGATGATTTTGAGATAGAGCTGATTTCTCCCAATGGGATGAGTAGCGGAAGAATACATTCTGGACAAAGACCTAGCATTATACATATTGAAAACACCACAGTATATGCCTCCTATGTAGGACCTACTCACTATAATGAAAGTCAGCAGATGTTGTTTCAGATGCAGGCGAAGAATGAATCGGTCATCCATGGCATCTGGCGCATGGAGGTAACAGGCACACAAGTGGTAGATGGTAATTTTGATATTTGGCTTCCCACCATGGAGGAAGTCACAGCCCAAACTGCCTTCTTAGAGCCTGAGACAGATATCAGCCTAACGGTGCCTTCTACAGCACACAATGTGATCTGCGTAGGTGGATACAACAGTAGCATAAATGGCGCAGCACCTTTTTCTGGTAAAGGATACTTGCGAAAAAGTCAGATCATAAAACCAGATATTGTGGCACCTGCCATCAATGTGTTGTCTACAAGGGTTGGGGGAGATTATGACAGATTCACAGGTACCAGTATGGCGGCACCCTTTGTCACAGGGGCAGCGGCCATCATGATGGAATGGGGCATCGTCAAGGGAAATGATCCTTTTCTTTATGGGCAGAGAATTAAGGCGTTTTTGCAAAAGGGGGCAGGCCGAAGTCGTTGGATTGTATATCCTAATCCCTCATGGGGGTATGGAACATTATGTATTAAGGCTACCATGGATTTGCTAATAGCCCAAAGGGAGTAGGTGTGGAATGAGTGTAGATTATAGTGCAATGTCCTTGGAAGAGTTTGTGATGCGACCAGAAGTGGTGGATTTTGTCACGTGGTATAGCGTAGGGCTAGAAAGACATCAGCAGGCAATACCTCATCTAAAGTTAGGGAAGGTGCTATTTGGACTATTTGCTATTTGGTATACCACCAAAGACCAGCTAAATAACGTGTTAGCCGATATAGGTGTTAGCAATGCAAGTTGCTATCCGAGATTGATGGGACAGTTATCTACCCTAGATTTGGAGTCCTCCGGGATTGCAGCAGTGCAGCAGCAGCCATTTTTAAATTTGACGGGCAGAGGTGTGCTAGTAGGCATCGTAGATACAGGCATTGATTTTACAAAAGAAAGTTTTATATATGAAGATGGGACCACCAAGATAAAGAGCATATGGGATCAGTCTCTCACAGGAAATATACCAGAAGGATTTTCTTTTGGTGCAGAATTCACGGAGACCGATATCAATAGAGCGCTAGCGGGGTCAGAACCTAGATTAGAGGTACCACATAGAGACAATGTGGGCCACGGCACATTCTTAGCATCCGTAATGGCAGGCAGGCAATCTGGAGTCCACATTGGCGCTGCCCCAGATGCGGATTTGGTGGTAGTAAAGCTAAAAAAGGCAAAAGAATATTATTTGGATCTTTATAGGATACCTAAAGAGGAAGAAAATGTTTTTGAGTCCACGGATCTTATGTTAGGCATTGAATACATATTAGAGATGGGTCAAAAGTTGAATATGCCAGTGGCTATATGCATTGCCGTTGGTAGCAATATAGGTGGACATGATGGGCACAGCGTGCTAGAACAATATCTAGAGAGAGCCTCCAACAGAAGGGGTATTTGCATTATTGCAGCTGCAGGGGATGAAAGTCATCTAGGCCACCACACCATGGCAACAATCAGGGCTACTGGGGCATTTGAGGATGTGGAGGTAAAGGTAGGAGAAAATGTAGCAGGTATTTTTTTAGATATTTGGAATACAGCACCGGATAGGATGTCGGTATCTGTCATATCCCCCACGGGCGAAGTGGTAGGAAGAATACCGGCTAGGCCAGGAACAGTCTACGAGACAAAGCTTGTACTAGAAAAATCCGTGGTGGAGATTAGGTATTTTTCCCCCATAGAGGGGTTAAGTAGTCAGGAGACCACAATAACAATAAAAGAGCCCACTCCAGGTATATGGATTGTTCGCGTGCACGGGGACATCATATTAGAGGGCAGTTTTCATATTTGGCTTCCAATGCTTTGTCATGAATCCGTGGCTTTCATGGAGCCTGTACCTAACTATACGGTAACAGTACCAGCTACCTCTCATGGCGTCATTGCTTGTGGGGCATATAATAGCAAAAACAAAAGCCTATATGCGGCCTCTTCGTGGGGTCCTACACGGATACACAATGAAATACTGCCAGATTTAGTATCACCAGGGGTAGGGGTGGAGGGCGTATACCCTACAGGAGATGGCAAGATGAATGGTACCAGCGTAGCGGCAGCCCTTACGGCAGGAGCGGCGGCCCTCATGTTGGAATGGGGTGTTGTTAGACAAAACGAAATCGCCATGAATACATATATCATAAAGGCTTTTCTTATCAGAGGATGTGAGCGAGATCTTGGCGTAGTGTACCCCAACAACCAATGGGGGTATGGTAGACTTAACTTAATGAATTCATTCACGTTGCTGCGGGAGGAGTAGAGGTTTATTGACAAGCCTATCCCCCTATGATACTATAAATCTGAAATAAAATTATTGAAAATAACTGAGGATAAGGATATGAAATTATTTATTGATACGGCCAATGTGAAAGAGATTAAAGAAGCTGCTGAGCTGGGTGTGATTTGTGGGGTTACGACTAACCCATCACTTATTGCAAGAGAAGGTAGGAAGTTTGAAGAGGTAGTAAAAGAGATTACGGCTCTTGTGGATGGACCTATTAGTGCAGAGGTAATTAGCTTAGAGCATGCAGGAATGGTTGTAGAAGCCAAAGAATTGGTTAAAATCCATAAGAACATCGTGATTAAACTTCCAATGACCTTAGAAGGGCTAAAGGCCACCAAGATATTATCTGCTGAGGGGATCAAGACAAATGTCACTCTCATCTTTTCATCAACCCAAGCCTTGCTTGCCGCTCGTGCAGGCGCAACCTATGTTAGCCCGTTCCTAGGAAGATTAGATGACATTGGCATGGACGGCATGAACCTAATAGAAGAGATCGTAGATATTTTTGATACCCACGGCATTACCACAGAGATTATTGCGGCCAGCGTTCGTAATTCAATTCATGTGGTGAATGCGGCTAGGATTGGAGCGCATATTGCTACTGTACCATATAGTGTTATTGTCCAAATGAGCAAACATCCACTAACAGACTCTGGTATTGAGAAATTTTTGAAAGACTGGGAAACCGTACCAAAGAACTAATAACATAGACGTATAAATACAAAATAAGAAAGAGAGCGATTTTTCGCTCTCTTTTCTATATGAATCCCCTTTTGAACTTTAAAGGACATTTAAGATGAAAATCAGGTAAATCACACCACCGAACATCAACATGAATGGATGGAGTTTTTTAGTAATTGTAGTGTATGCCAGCAAGATTGCAGCTGAGATTAGCGCAAGTCCGGCAGATAGCATGGTTGGACCATCTAAATTCCAAGAGGTGAATACGATACCAAAGAATACAGGTATACAGCTTTGGAATACCATAGCACCACTCATATTACCCAGTGCCAGTGTATCTTTCTTTTGGCCAGTCCACATGATAGAGTTGAACTTTTCTGGAAGCTCAGTGGCTATTGGTGTGATGATCAGCGATAGGATCAGTGGTGAGATGCCTAAAAGTCCAGCCACAGTGCCTACTGCACCTACAAACATGTGAGCCCCAATGACAATACCTACCAATGAAATGACAAGTTGCACGATAACCAGTGTCAAGCTAGGTTCTTTTACTTTAAACGGTTTACCTAGAATCAGTGGGCCTAAATCGCCGATTGCTTCACCAGAATCACTAAATGATCGTTTAACATAGAATGCGTAGGCTAGCAACAAGAAGATACCAACACCAATCTTTATTGGTTGGATATCTCTTACAAATGTAGTGGCAACAGCAATACCATATGTGATGATAAAGAAAGTCATATCACGTCTAAATACTGTTACGTTGGCGGTCATTTTTAGTTCACGTTTTCCTAGTAGTTTATAGATAACAATGGCTGTGCCTACTACGAACATGGCCAGTGAACTTAGCATGAATGGAGCGCCTACAATGGCACCAAGGCCGATTTCTACAGCCTCTGCATCATGATAAACCAAGATGGCGATGATGGGAATCATGGTCTCAGGAAGTGCAGTACCAAGTGCGGCAAAGATGCTTCCTACAACACCTTGACCCATTCCAAGCTTTTTACCGAACCACTCGATGGCGTTGGAAAAAAGATGACATGCGTATAGGATAATGGCTAGGGTTAGACAAATTTCTAAGATGCTAATTAACAAAATAAATTCCTCCTTTAGTTATAACTGTTATTCTGTGCTAAAAAAAAGACTTTTAACACAGAATTCTGTGCTAAAAGTCTGGTTACCAATTAAGGCCATAAAGCCAGATGTACCTACGTAACACCAGGATGTTGACTTTATGCGAGAACTACTCCCCTTTAACATAACTATTTTATTACAAATTTTTACCAAAGTCAACGAATATTTATGGAATTTTGGTAAAACTAGAGGTATACTTTTAATAGTGGCGAAAGGAAAAAGGATATGTTACGTTTTGAAGAATTATATGAAAAGATTTTAAAAGAAGAAATCGCTGGCGGGCGAAAAACCCTAGATGAGGCAGAATATGACCCTCATCACTTAGATTGTCTATTACACCCTAATCAGCAGCCGCTGGTGTGGAGAGTAGGGGTTTGTGATGGTGAAGATGGGTGCGAAGGCGCGGCACCGTGTAGCGCAAGTTGTGTTTTTGACGCCATTGTTAAAGACGACGAGGGAAATTATGCGGTAGATCCAGACAAATGTAACGGATGCGGGGAGTGTTTGGAGATTTGCAAATCTAAAAACCTTGTGGCTAGCAAAGATAGCATTGCGGCCATTAAGGCCACCCGTGAGCATCAAGGTCCTGTGTATGTTATGATTGCCCCTGCTTTTTTGGGACAGTTCGCAGACAAATTGACACCAGGACAATTGCGAAGTGCCTTCAAGAAGCTTGGTTTTAGCGGCATGATTGAGGTGGCACTTTTCGCAGATATACTTACTCTCAAAGAGGCACTAGAGTTCGACGAGAACATACATGAAGAGGCTGACTATCACTTGACCAGCTGTTGCTGTCCTATGTGGATTGGGCTAATCCGAAAAAAATATAGCGAAATGATGCCCCATGTGCCGGCATCAGTATCACCAATGGTAGCTGCTGGTAGAGCTGTGAAAAAAATCCATCCAGATGCGCTGACAGTATTCATTGGACCGTGTATGGCAAAAAAAGCCGAGGCTCGAGAGCCAGACATTGCAGGGGCAGTAGATTATGTTCTTACCTTCCAAGAAGTGAAAGAAATATTTGACTATGCCAACATCAATCCTAGCCAAGAACCTGATGATGAGAAAGATCACTCTTCTAGGGCTGGTCGTATATATGCCTATGCAGGTGGTGTGAGTGAGGCTGTGAAGTCCACAGTGGAAAAAATACGGGATAGCAGCAAAGTTCAGATTCGGATAAAGACCGCAGATGGCGTGCCTGCCTGCAAGGAAATGATGGAAGAATTGCTCAGCGGAAATCGTACAGCTAATTTTTATGAAGGAATGGGCTGCAAAGGTGGATGTGTGGGAGGTCCTAAAGTTATAATAGATAAAGAAGTAGGCAGAGAGCTGGTGAAAGCCTATGGAGATGCGGCAACCCACGAGACGCCAATTGACAATCCATATGTGATAGAACTCCTAAAAACATTGGGGTTTGACACGGTAGAAAGCCTACTAAAGGGCAGCGATATATTTACTCGAGATTTTAAATAGAATGGAGAACTGAATGTCAGAAAGATTTTTGCGGACGGAGATGTTGTTAGGGGAAGAGGCTTTAGAAAAATTAAGGAATGCAAAGGTGCTAGTGGCCGGGGTAGGCGGCGTTGGATCCTTTGTGGTGGAAGGGCTTATTCGTTGTGGTGTTGGAAAATTAGTGCTAGTGGATGACGATGCGGTGGCCGAGTCTAACCTCAATCGGCAAATATTGGCTACCATGGGCACCATTGGAAGACCTAAGGTAGAGGCTATGAGAGAGCGTATTCTATCCATCAACCCTGATGTAGAGGTTACCATGGTACAAGAATTCCTTACACCAGATAATATGGAAAAGTTCATAGATGAAAACCTTGACTATGTGGTGGATGCCATTGACACAGTGACAGCAAAGTTGGCTATCATTGCCCGCGCAAAAGCGATAAACATACCTGTGATCAGTTCCATGGGTACAGGCAATAAGCTGCACCCAGAGATGTTGGAGCTGGCTGACATTGCTAAGACCAGCGTTTGCCCATTGGCTAAAGTCATGCGCAAGGAGTTAAGAGCCCGTGGCATTAAAAAAGTCACCGTCTGCTACTCAAAAGAAGAACCGTTAAAACCTATGATGAAAGAGGGCAATAACAACGCCCTAGTAGGGGGCGGGCCTGTGAGACCAGGCAATCCCAAAAAACAAACACCCGGCAGCGTGTCCTTCGTGCCATCAGTGGCAGGTATGATCATAGCAGGAAAAGTGGTGAGAGATTTAACAGAGAGGGAGTGATTTTACTCACTCTCTTTTTCTAGGTCTGTATTTATTTTTTTGAGTTTTTTAGTGTAGATTGATTTCGCCAAGGTCAAAGCAACAAGGCATAGTCCAGCTGTAGAAGTAAAAGTAATAATTCCAATTAGTATTATTGAGATAGGGCCTGGATTAAATCTTAGTTGAGCGGAAATGCCTGTGGCGATACCCATAACTATTCCTGTACCTAGGCTCATAAGAAGATTTGTCTTAAAGTTAGGTGCCAATCGTCTATCCCAAATGCCATGCTTGATGCAGGCGATAACTGTATAGGCACAAAGGCTCATAAGGATAATAAATTCACCAAGCATATGTTGAAATGCCTGCGCGCCGCCTACAATCATTTGAATAACCATGGCAACAACCAAGCCCCAGAAGGCCAACCAATATCCATTATGTTCAATCCTTAGCAGGTTTTGCTCCTGCATTTCGTCAAGGTTACTTTTTTTCATCTTGTTAATCCTCCTCACCAAATAGTTCATCTAGTGACTTTCCTAATTCTTTACAAATCCCTCTACATAGCTTAATTGTTGGGTTATAATCGCCTTGCTCTATGGCATTCATGGTTTGGCGAGAAACCCCAACTCTATCCGCTAGTTCCTTTTGGGTGATATCAAGCTGTGCCCGGGCAACTTTTATTTCTATATTTCGTCCCATTGCGTACCTCACTAATTACATATTAATATATAAACTACGTTATGTCAAATATATTTTACATTATAATCAAATCCTTTACTGTAGTTCTTTACTCTCAAAACATCAAGAGTCTTGTAAATGCTTTCATTGATTTTCCAAGATGCTTCACTTACAATTTAGACATAGTCAAGAAACTTGACGTGCACGTAAGGACTGAAAAATAGATATTGAGGGAGGATACTATGACAAAAGAGGAACTACAAGGATACAAAGATTTGAACAGAGAAATAGAACTATTAGAGGAAGAAGCTGTCAATCTCAGGACTAGGCTAGAGAGCCCCGCCCAGCAAGCCATGACAGGTACGCCAAAGGGGACAAGTAGCCATGATAAAATAGGAGATATGGTAGCAAAGTTAGGGGAACTATATGACTTGATCAACGGGAAGTGGGATGAGCTGATTGGTCGCAGAATAGCCATAGAAAAAGCCATTGAAGCACTAGAACCAGGGGACAGATTGTTAATCAGATATCGTTATATAACGGGGTATAAGTGGGACAAAATAGCCGAAACCATGGGGTACAGCTGGAAGCAAATACATAGGATCCACAATTCTATTTTAGAAAAAATGAAAGATGACACACAATGACACACTGGTACGTGCTAATATAGTATTATGGAAATTTGACCAAGAGGTCGCTTAGCAATAAGCGGCTTTTTTAATGCCTTGAAAGGAGTGATGCCTATAGACACAGGTACATAAAACCAAGTTATTTCAAATTAATTTTAACAAAACAAAAGGAGAAAACAAAAATGAGAACAACAGAAAATTACAATTTCAAAAAGCCAGATAGCATGGCGGTAGCATTTAGTGAGAACATGGATGCCATTGATGCAGAATTAAAAAGATTAGATGGAAAGGGTGGTGCTGGAGGCGAGGGCATTGACTACTCACTAGATGAGCAATGGACAGGAAGACATTGGGTTGATGGCAGGAAGGTTTACCAGAAGACAGTTAATTTTGGGGCTATGCCAAACTCCTCTAGCAGAGAAGTCCTGCACAATATTACTAGTTTTGATTATTTGATTTCAGTTTCTGGAACGAGCCAAGATGCAATAGGGCAAAGGTTGCCAATTCCAAATGCACACGGGTCTGGTGCTGATGTTAGTCTGACCGGCTCAAATAAGGGAGTAGCTATACATACGTGGGCTAACTATAGTACATATACGAAAACCTACGTCACCCTAGAATACACCTGCACAGACAGATAAGTCAAAACATAGTATATCAATGAACTAGTTTTAGGAGGCTGCCTCAACCGAGGCGGCCTTTTTAGGGAAGAAGGGGGTAGTGGTGCATATGGAACAAGGAATAGTAAACATACTCGGTAGTGGCAGCACTACGGCTACAATTTGCGCACTATTTTATTTTGTTTTACAGAATAAATTTAAACAAGACACGGTTTTAGCAGAGTCTAACGCAAGGCGCGACGAGGAAATACGGAATTCAATCGATAAATTATGCGATAAAATTGATCTACTTGTAGAAAGCAATCAAAAGCTTAGTGCAGATAATGCAGCTAGTTCTAAGGAATCAAGCCTTGCATATACTGAGTCCAAAGAACACTATGCAAACATTGCACACAAAATTGATGCCGTGGATGGGAAGGTTGATGAAACCATTGTCATTGCCACTCGCATATTCGACAAGTTGAACTCAGGTATAAAGCTAGGCGAATTGATGGTCAGAAAAGGCGTGATTACGCAGTCGCAGCTAGATGAGGCACTTGAAGAGCAGCGAAAATTCGGGAGTATGTAAAAGGAGAGAAAATATGGATATTCAAACGTTACACCTAGGCGCAGGGCTTGTGATCCTCATTGTTGTAAATATAATTTTAGGATCATTGAGCGCACTGTTCGTCAAGGCGTTTGATTGGAATCGGTTGGTAGAGGGGGCACTGAAAGGTTTTATCGTGATAGTCTGCTTTGCAGCCACCTATTTTGTAGGATACATCAATCCAAATGTAGTAGCCATCAACATTACAGGCATTGAACTGAATATTCTAAACGCCATTCAGATTGTAGTGCTTGCGGGGTATTACTACTATGCAAAGCAAGTGATTGTCAAACTCACAAGCATGGTAAATGGTTCTTTGTATGTAGATGACATCATACAGGGCCATAAAAAGTCTGAAAACGACAATCAGTAAAATTTATAAATTAAAGGGAATTAAAGGTTGTTGAAACGATAAACAGCCTAGGTCGCTTAGCAGTAAGCGGCTTTTTTAATGCCTTAAGGGGGATAGTGCCAATAGACACAGGTACTTAAAAGTAAGTTATTTCAAACGAATGGTAAACAAACAAGGAGAAAAACAAAATGACAAACAAAGCAAATTATAAACCAGTTATAGTAGATGAGAACGGGCACTTTTGCTGCAATGATACAATGCAAGAGATTCATGATGAAGTTTGCGGAGGCGGGGTTGGTAGCCTCTCTTATTCGCTCCAAGAGCAATGGACAGGCAAGTACTGGATTGATGGTAAGAAAATATATCAGAAGACAATTAATTTTGGTGCTTTGCCAAACGCTCAAACAAAAAAGCAACCGCATAACATTAATAGTTTTGATAGAGTTATAGAGGTGTTTGGAGCTGGGAAATGGATAGGAAACAATCAGATTACTATACCATATGCGTCTACGAACCAAGTGAATTGCATTGCGCTCTATATAGATAACGTGAATATTAATGTAAGTGGAGCAATAGATCACTCTTCTTACACTGAAACGTATTTCACCATCCAATACACCTGCACAGACCGATAAACCAATTAAATCCCTCTATCAAGCGTAGGGGGATTATTTTTTAGGAGGACAACCATGACTTACAAAAACATAAAAGACACCAAAAACTTCAAAGTGTCAGAACTTACCTGCAAATGCGCCTGCAAAGCCATCCCAGACACAAAAGAGGTGGACCTACAGATGGAATTGTTACAAAAGATCCGCGATCACTGGAACAAACCTTTGAAAGTAAATTGCGGATACCGATGTGTGGCCCACAACAAGGCTGTAGGCGGAGCAAAAGGCTCCCAGCACCTTACAGGCATAGCAACGGACATTGCCATCCCACAGGAGATTATGACGGCAAGCAGAGAGATTAAAGAGCAGTGGCTAAAGAATATGCGAAGCTATTGGCATGTGATTTGTAGGGAAAAGCGACTTGGCGGAGGTGTAGGGTTTTACGATACCTTTATCCATTTAGATAGTCGAAAAACCCAGTCTGATTTTGACTACAGGGCTAAGAAGTAGGACCAACTAATTTTTATTGCAGATTACAACAAAATTGGATATGATAGAGATAAGTATTAACTTTTACAAGCAAAGGAATAGTTACTTTATGATTGACATAGCTGCATTTGAATTAAATAAGTACTATGGATCCAACCATGTGATCAATGGCGTTACGTTTGAAATTTTTAGCGGTGAGAAAATTGGTCTGCTAGGCAGAAACGGCGCTGGTAAAACAACATTGTTCAAAATAATCACAGGTGAGGAGATTTACGAGAGCGGAAGTATTTCTAAAGCGTCAGGGAAAAAAGTTGAGATGCTTACGCAGATTCCCGTCTTTCAAGAGGAAGATACCGCTGAAGACATTTTGCGCACATCGTTCAAGGAAATATCGGACATCTTTATGGCGATGAAAAAAATTGAGGGAGACGAAAACCCTTCGGTACTTATCCGATACGGCCAGCTTATGGAAGAATACGAACGGCTTGGGGGCTACGAAACAGAAGTAAAATTAGACAAAATATGCAGTGGCATGAACATTGACGAAAGAATGAGAAAAAGCATTTTCAATACATTGAGCGGCGGAGAAAAAGTGCGGGTAAATTTAGCCCGGATACTATTGCGGGACTGTGATATACTTCTGCTTGACGAGCCAACAAATCATCTGGATTTGAATTCACTGGAATGGCTTGAAAAATTTCTGCATGAATTTGTTGGAACGGTTGTTGTTATATCCCACGACAGGGTTTTCCTTGACAATGTGATCACGCGAATAATAGAAATCGACAATGGAAAAGCAAATTTTTATAAAGGAAATTATAGCTATTATGCGGAAGAGAAAGAAAGAAGATTTTTAAGCCAGACGGAGCAATATGAAGCACAGAGAAAAAAGATACACCAGCTTGAAATTGCAGCCAAAAGGCTTCATGAGTGGGGCAAACAGGCAGACAGCGGGGCACTTCATAAGCGCGCATTTGCCATTGAAAAACGCATTGAACAAATGGATAAAATTGAAAAACCAATTGCGGCAAGGAGCCTAACGGCAGAATTCGACAGTGGTGTCTATGCGTCGAAAGAAATCGTTTCCTTTGATTCTGTAAGTAAAAATTATGGGACGAAAGCCATTTTGGATGATTTGACCATAAAAATAAGGAGAAACGACTCTATTGCCCTTGTAGGAGCCAACGGGTGTGGAAAATCTACTCTTTTGAAAATGATAATGGGCGAGGAACAGTGCGACAGCGGAACAATCAAGGTTGGCGTAAGCGTAAAAATTGCGTACATGCCTCAAATCATCGTATTTGATAGCAACGAGGCAACAGTTTTGGAAACACTACGCTGTGAAACGGGCGTATCCGATGAAAAAGCACGAAGTATCCTCGCCAAATTTAATTTCAGAGCAAGCGATGTGATGAAGAAAGTTAGTGCCCTTTCAGGAGGAGAAAAAAGCCGGTTAAAGCTCTGCCTGATGATGCAAAATGATACTAATTTTCTGCTCCTTGATGAACCCACAAATCATCTTGATATTGCATCGAGGGAATGGATAGAAAACGTTTTAACTGATTTTGACGGAACCATGCTGTTTGTTTCCCATGACAGATACTTCTTAAATAAATTTGCCACCAAAGCATGGAGCATGGATAACAGCACAATCACTAGGTATGACTACGGATTTGAACAATATCTGGAAGCAATCCGGTTGCCTGAAATTCAAAAAAATAAAGCTAAGAACAAGAGTCCGGCACCAAAAGAAAAAATAAAAATTCAGCCCTCCAAGTCCATGCAGGCGGAAGATTTAATAAGCGAAGCAGAATCTGAACTTGAGGCGATAAATGCAGAGATAGAATCAGATTTAACCAAGTCCGACTTCACGCGGATGGATGTAATGTGCGAAAAGAAGAGGTGGCTAGAGGAAAGAATTGACTCTCTGTATAGCGAATGGTTGAAAAATAATTAAAGCGCGAGGAATATTGAAATATACATTTATTTTACGTTAAGAATATAATATAATGAATCATAGAACCCATTTTCTATGGTTTTGTTTAAGTGCCGTTGGCACTGCTACGCAAATCAAACGTAGTTTGATTTTGCTGTTTTGAAAATGTGATTTTTTATTAAAATTGCGGATGAAATATAATAGTTTTTTGAATGGGAAAGATATGTTATCTTGACTAATTTTTATTGCAGAGTGCAACAAAATTGGATATGATAGAGATAACAAAATTAAAACTAGGGGGTATTGTGAAATGTTAGCTATAAACCAAATTGTTAGGGAAATAGAAACTCTTCCAGCGGAGTGCCTTGGGGAAGTTATGGATTTTATTGAGTTCATTAAATTAAAGCATTTAAAAAGCATTCCAGCAACTATGCTTCTTTCAGAAAGAGCTTTGGCAAAAGAATGGGATACGCCAGAGGAGGATGCAGCATGGGCAAATTTGTAAAAGGCGATGTTGTTGTTTAAATTTTCCCTTCTCAGATCTCTCAGGAACAAAACGCAGACCAGCGCTTGTCATTTCAGAATTAGCTGGAGATGATGTGATACTTTGCCAAATTACAAGCCAAGCAAGAACAGATAAATATGCTATTCCGCTTGAAAGTGTTGACTTTGTTGTTGGCGGTTTAAATCTTGAAAGTATGATTTGTGCAAATAAGATTTTTACAGCTGATGGAATGTTGATTCAAAAAGTTGCTGGGAAAATTTCTAATGAGAAGATGGTTATAATGGCTCGGTTGTCAAGACAAAAATGCAACCCCATTTTAAACGAACCATATTTTACCATATTCGGAGTACATTTATGCAGTCATACCCAGCAATATAGGGTAGTAGTTTTCAGCTGGTGTTTCATAACC
>JAVBKP010000029.1:0-5055 GCA_031553975.1 Anaerovoracaceae bacterium
CGATACGGTCAATAAGTTCATACAAGATATCTGCTGTTAGCACTTCTATCTCCGTATACTTCTGCACTATATTATAGTGTTTTCTCAGTTCTTCTAGCCTGACTTTTGCATCTTCTTTTGCACCATGTATGGCCTTTAGCTTTTTCTCAGCCTCACCTTGCTCTATTTCGTATTTCCCAAGAAGCTTTAAAAAACGGCTTTCACTAATCTTGCCTGCAACATTATCCTCATAGAGTTTTTCTAGTATAGTATCAATTTCTCTCACTCTGGTCTGCAAATTAGAAGCTATCCTTTTCTCTTGCCTGCTATTAGAATCTGTGCTTTTTTCTATTTGCGCTTTAGCCGAACTGATGATGTCCTCAATATCTCCAGACGTAAGTGATACCTTTACTTTCAAATCCTCTAATACCAAATTGTACAGTTGGTCGTAATCGATAAAGTGATTTGAGCATTCACGGCTACCATATAGCTTATATGCACCGCATACCAAGTTGTATGTACTGCCCTTCTTCCTGGAGCCTGTGCTTGACATATTATTACCACAGTCTGCGCACTTAGCGATTCCAGAAAATATATTTGTAAATTTACCTTTGCTCCTGATCCTACGACCAGAGGCATGGCTTCTAACTAAGTTAAATGTCTCTTCATCAACTATAGACTCATGTGTATTTTGAACGATAATCCAATCCTCTTTGTCACAGTTAATTATTTTATCTGATTTAAAAGATAACTTTTTTGTTTTGCCCTGTACCGTATGTCCCAAATACGTTTGGTTTTTCAAGATTTTATTGATAGTGAATGAATTCCACTCACAGCGATCCGTGAAGCTGCCCATCTTTAGATCCGGAAAACCTTTATGGCGATACTCTCCAGGCGTAAGAATTTTATTTTCTCTAAGAAAATCTCTAATGGTTGATGGCCGCTCCCCCCTTCTGGCCATCTCAAAAATAGTCCTCACTACCTCCGCTGCTTCTATATCTATCTCCAGCTTATTTTTATTATCAAGATTCTTCCTATATCCATATGGAGCAAAACCACCAATAAACTCACCTTGTTTCATCTTCGTTTGGAATGCTGATCTGATTTTCTTTGAAGTGTCTCTAGCATACATCTCATTAATTACATTTTTAAATGGTGCAATATCATTATTTGCGTTGTCTGAATCATACCCATCATTTATGGCTATGTAGCGCACATTGTGTTCAGGAAAGTAAATTTCAGTATACTGCCCTGTCGTTATGTAATCACGTCCTAATCTTGACAGATCCTTTGTAATAACTAAATTTATTATAGCATCTTCAATGTCAGATATCATGCGTTCAAAATCTGGGCGATTAAAATTCGTTCCACTGTACCCGTCGTCAACATAAAAGGAATAATTAGAAAATCCATTTTCTAATGCATACGCCTCTAGCATTTTCTTCTGTACGGCTATACTGACACTCTCATTTGCTCCATCATCATCTTCTTTAGAAAGTCTACAATACAACGCTGCTTTATACCTGGCTATTTGTTGCCCCATACTCTATTATACCTGTCCGAGTTTACCTTGCGCTAAAAGGTTTTTAATGACATATTCTTTGTAAATGCTCTTAGCGTCCTTTTCACCGAGAAATACACTTTTTACAGTGCACTCATTTTTAGTTTTAGAATTCTTTTTATCCATTACCTGATACCCTCCTCTTAAATAATCTCTTTCTACACTATGCAGAAAAATAAAAAAAAGACCCTTTGCTGGATCTCTATAGAAAATTCTATTTGATTGTACGCATGTAAACATGTTTACATGTAAGTATGTTTACAATTATTTTTCTTTGTCCCGGTTATCATATGACTTTAGTTCAGCTAATCTTCCATCTCGCATTTGTTGCGAATCAGATTTCCATTGATCTATTGTCTTTCTTTGCTCTTTCAGCTTTTCTTTGCCATTTTCCATTGCATGCTTTACTATTTTTATTAGATGCTGCGGCTGAGACATATCTCCCATATCGTGAAAGTATGCACTCGCTGCTACTAGCGCTGTTCTTAAATAAATTGCGTTTTCTTTGAAGAGAGCCATATCTAATGGCATTCCTTTGCTATCTGCATATTGGCAACAGAATGTAACAATGGTTCGAGTATTGCCCTCTCTAAAAGGATGTGCTTTCCAAAGTTCTACCATATAAGTCGAAAACTTTTCAGCCTTGCTATCCAGATCAAGTTCTTCCCATTTTGTATCATGCATTTTTAAAATGATAGCCACTGCTTCCTTTTGTATGTCACCTACTTTTGCATATTCAATAGATATTCCACCTAGCGCTGGTTCTTCTTTTTCAATATTTACCCCTCTTGTCTTTCCTGCCCAGCTGTATGCGTCTTGAAAGATAAATTTGTTTATTTGTGTTAAATGGTCAAAGCTAAAGTCTCCTTTAATTGGAGACCCTAGCAACTGTTTCATTCTATAGCTTGTGGCTTCCGCCTCCATGTTGTTCAAAGTTTGTTTGTCTCTGATTCCATATTTATTGACTAAAATATCTGTTCCTGGATATACATATGGATCATTCATACTACTCACCAACCACTGTATATTTTTTGTCCAGATAATTTTTAATATCTTCGTCTGTAACTTCTCCTCGTTTTTCTTTCTCGACAAGCTCTAAAAATTCTTCCGTAGGCTCAAGCCCATCAATCTTTATCATCCCTAGAGCATAATCCCATGCATCTTCTTTACTTACCATAGTTATCCCCTCTCTTTATGTGTAAACATGTTTACATGTTTGTATGTTTACAACTTTTCCTACTATTATTATATCACATTTTATGACTGAAAATCGAAATTGTTTATATGTTTGTATGTTTACAATTAGGCTTTCCTTAACTTCAGTATAAGCCAAATCACTGCTATAAGTAATACAATCAGAATATTAATTCCATTGTCCTTTATCAATTCTAACAGTTTACTTAACGCTGTAACGTTATGATCTACAACTGAGATTTGATCATTCGTTATTACTTCATTCGCTTGCTGTTGCGTCGTTATTTCATTTGCCACTTGCTGATCATTTGCTATATCTCCAGCCCGTTTGATTGTCACTTGAAATAGGGTCCCTTTTTCAGCTTGTACAATAACATCTTCTGGATGCACTGCAAGGTACTCTGATCTTATATCATCATCTATGCCCACAAAGTCAACTGTATACTTGCCAGCAGGAAGTTCAAAGTTTGACTTCCATTGGTTAGCCGGCTCAGCTGTCGTTAGATAGTTTCTCCCATCTTCAGCAAAGAGGTTAATCATGATTGCCTTATCAAATCCCATTGGGGTTTCTACCTTAACATCTAAATAGCCTGTCTGGTCTGCATATGATGTTATTAGGGAAAGTGCTAATAGCATTACCATCAGAGAAAAAAATACAAATGCTTTCTTCATCTCATTCTCACCTTCAGATCATTCATCTTAATATCCTCCAATTCATTTGTAAACTTGTTTACATGTTTGTATGTTTACATGTAAACATTTTAATCACAGAAGGATGCAGCAGCATTATAACTGCTGCATAGTTTCCATGATTAAATGTCAAGATACATCTCAGTACTCCTAGAGAGCTTCAGCGCACCCAGAGTATCAAACATATTAATCTCTATCGTTTGTAAACATGTTTGTATGTTTACAATTACTATTTGTCCGCAACCAGAGTAGTTCCTAGCATATCGTCACCGACTGCATGTTTTCATATTTGCAACAGGCATATTAGGTCTCGCTACCGCTTATCTATGATAGCTCCCCAGCAGATCACCGCGAGATCCTTTTCAACATTCCTGATACATAATAGTATCGCCCTGTAGGACATATGAAGTTTTCAAAGTTCTGTTTGAGGATTCATATGCCCTCATTGGTACGCACCTGATCTGATGCGCACGGATGAAAGTATACTAATCTTCATTTACATCTGATTTTCGCCCTTCCAGGAACTCTTTTAAATCACTTTCTTTTATTCTCCAGTTCCTACCATTAATACGCGTTCCTTGCAGTGTTTCATCTCTAAGCCACTTCCAAACTGTATCTTTATGAACTTTTGCCTTTTCTGCCACTTTTTTTGGTGTTAAATACTCTCCCATCTTTTACCTCTTTTATATTACTTACACTTGCATTTACGGCATAATTTTTGTATTATTAAAGGTATCAGGTGCAGATTAACCTTTGACGAAGCTGCTCTACACCTGATGTTAGTTAGCCAACAAGAACCTCTATTCGTTGTATTGCTGTACTTTAGAATAGTTTGTTTTGCTTGTGTTTTGTTATGTCTTGTTGGTATATTTATATTATAATCAACATTTGCATAAAAGTCAATATATTTATATGCGAATGTTTGTAATGAGGATGCTATGTCTATAAACGAACGATTTTTTGAGCTTCTAAAATTGCATCATACTAAGGAATCTGATTTTGCAAGAAAAACAGGGATTTCTACACAAACAATAAATGCATGGAAACATCGAGGAACAGATCCTCCTGCTAGATATATTTGCACAATTGCAGATTTTTTTGAAATTTCTTTAGAAAATCTTTTGAATGGAACCGAGACAAGCTATCACTTTATTGAACAGCTAAAAAGAGAAGAATAAATTATTTTGGATTTTTACCGAAATTCTACCCCTGAAGGGCAGCAAAAGATTTTCGAACAAGCTGAGCTCTTGGGTGAAAAATATAAAAATGCACAGAGCAAAAAAAGTGTTTAGTTAGCAAAATGGGTAATTTGGTTATTGTTGATTTTAAAAATTGAGGATTAATAAAAAATGTGGTTTATCTATTTGCCAAGTTATCTATTGGCTTTTGCATTAAAAAGCATATTCGGAAATAAGTTTGGGTTTATTTTACATTTTTTTCTTTGGACGTTTGTGTATTTCGAATCAGTAAAGTTCGTTTTGCCTCATTATAAAAATATACTAAATGTTCTTCCTAATGCAGACCTTGCTTTACTTTCACTCTTTGTAGTAACTCCTGCTATAGCAATCTTTATTATCTTTTATTACTTTAAATCTTTAGTTGTAGCTTACGATTTAGAAATCCCATATTAT
>JAVBKP010000044.1:0-51177 GCA_031553975.1 Anaerovoracaceae bacterium
AATTTATGATCTCAAAAAACCCATCCATTTTGGACGGAATCTCTTCAAATCGAGTGGGGATGTGACTTTTATCCACCTTTACATTATATAATCTATATTTACCAGGTATTTCATCACCTTCTGTTACTTCGTTCATCACTATTTCGTTAAGCTGTTGGCAAAGTTCCTTTGTGATTATTATGTTACCGCCAGCAGGCACTGTCTTTTGAATAAATTCATGAACTTTGCGAATGTTTAAAACCTCTTGCTCCTGCCTGTTTTTTGCGGCGTTGGACCCCAAAACATCTGCTATTTCACTTTCGTTTAAGGTGTTGCCCTCAATTCCGGTGGTGCCTTTAATGTCACTCAAAATCATATCTGATTTTACTGTACCACCTTGTATTTTATTTCTATCTTTTCCATTTGGTAAAAATTCAGACTTAAGACCATTTCCGACGGGAATGTCTTTTAAAATGTCCCTATAATTGTATATAGAGGTTAAAAGCTTTACAAGCTCCAAGTCTTTCATATTTAGTAAATGATTAAACGAAATATTCCAATACGCCATAATTATTTCTCCTTATCAACTAATAACTAATTATATTATATGTCAATAATTATGTCCATAAAAATAGCTAATTATTTAATAGATTCCTCTATGCGCTGGGGGGGGGTTCCATCATTTTGTATTATCTTCCACTTTTACACTGGTCACATTGATCACAGCATCTTTTTCAACAGCGCCAACAAAGGCTTTAAACGCAACATCATAGCCTTTCCGGATTGATTCTTCAATTTCATGCATTGGTTTGTTTGGTATTGGTTTGTCATTGGTCAATTCAATGGTAACAATTGTTTTCATCTGCATATTCCTTCTTTTCTATTAAACTTTTTATACCATTTATTATACATAATTTACGCTTGAAATGCTATTTTCCGCGAAAAATTAAAAACGTCACCAAATCAAAATAGATTTTAATGACAGTTTTAAATGAATTATAATATAAAGCTATTTTCCTTTATTTTAGGGTTATCTTTTAGAACTTCGCAACATTTTTCTACCGCATTTAAGAACGCTCCTGCAGCAACCAGTTTCGCATATACATCAAGTCTAGACATCTTTTCTTCATACATTTCCATGCCCATTTTTTGTTACAAAAATTGGTTCCTCAGCAAGATGACACCTGCGAGAAATTTCACTTTGCGTTGTGAAAATAAATGGGTAGAGTAAGGAATCGCCTTATTTTGGTACTCTCATTATTCCTGCATTATAGGGTAATTATAGTGCTATGAGAATTGCTTGTCAATCCAATATATGATATACTAACTCTGTATATTTTGCATACATGAATAAGGAATAAAGATGGCTAAAAAAATAGGTTTTGTAGTTCTGATTTTAATATTGATGAGGCTCTTAACAGGATCGTCTGACAGTGTAGATCGTGCCCTAGCTGATGGTGGGGTGATTGATTCTTCTGCTCTTGCAAGTGTTGCCATGGGCGACGTGGTGAGCTTGGCGGGGAAATGGGAGTATTATCCAGACAGGCTATTAACGCTAGTAGACATACAATCAGATGCTAATACATCTGTCACTGTGGAAGTACCACTTTCGCTGAATGATTCAAAGCAAAACCCCAAAACAAAAGATTCCAAATATGGAACATACCATTTGGTCATCAATACGGGCGACCATGGGGTGAAATACGGCATATACTCTACTTTTATGGGGTACTCATATAATGTTCTTGTCAACGGTGAACGAATCGGCGGTAACGGCGTTGTAGGTGAAAATCCAAACGCTGCAAAGGCAGGCATGAAAAGGTCTGCATACTACTTCACTTCAAAATTAGGAAAAATTGACATTGTCATACAGTCCTCTAACTTTTATTATGCAACAGCAGGATTAACGGGCGCAATTTTCTTTGGAAGAGAGGCAGCGTTGAATACGTTTGAAGAAGAAAATGTATTCAAACATTCTCTAATAACAGGATACCTGTTTGCATTCTTTGCCGCCATGGGTGCTATCAATTTTTTTTATAGAGGAAACAAGATGGTGCTTTATTTTGCACTGTCGTGTTTTTCAATATTTGTTAGACAACTGATAACAGGCGAGAGCTTAATTCTATACATATTCCCTACTATGAAATGGGATAACATGCTCGGGGGCGAATTCTTAGCGTATTATAGCGGAATTATGTTCATGCTCTTATTTTTCAATGAACTGCTCCCCAATTCTATACCAAAGATATTGATGCGACTGATAACAGGGATTTCGTTGCTGTTTATTGCCATGATTATTGTACTACCACCGATTATATTTAGCCAAACATTAACGTATTTTCAAATTGTTACATTTGCGGCCATCATATCCACAGTCATAGGAATAGTGAGGTTTTATAGAAGAGGAGAGGATAGAGTAAAAGTCTTGCTATTCACAGCAGGGTTCTCATTCTTTGCACTTACTATGGTGCTAGATATTTTATATTACTCTCAGGTTCTCCCAGGACTGATTACAAATGGCAATAGGACACCAATAGGACTGTTCATGTTCTTGTTGATTGATACCTTGATTGTGCTTATGCACTTCCAGAACTTATCTGACATGCAACGAAGATTTTCTGAAGAACTAGAGGAAAAAGTGGTTGAGCGTACTGCCAGCTTGCAGGCTGCCATGAATGAAGCGAATCATGCAAAAGCAATAGCTGAACGAGCCACCAAAACAAAAGATCAGTTTTTGGCCAATATGTCACATGAGATCAGAACCCCTATGAATGCCATAATCGGTATGTCAGATTTACTACTAATAGAGGAATTAACACCTAGACAACAGGCGTATACCAATGACATAAAGACATCTTCAATGTCTTTATTGAATATTATCAATGATATTTTGGACTTTTCAAAGATAGAGGCTGGCAAGCTACAGCTAGTGCCAATCCATTATAATCTTATTGGATTGCTGGACAATGTAACGTCTATTATTAGATTTGGTGCTGAGTCAAAAAACCTGGAGTTTAGAGTTGAGTTAGGCGAAGGCCTACCAAGGGTGGTTTTTGGAGATGATGTAAGGCTTAGACAAGTTCTCATCAATACGCTGGGGAACGCTGTAAAATTCACACCAGCAGGTTTCGTAAAACTATCGGTAAGAAGCCTAGGCAATAGCAGAATACAATTTCAAATCCAAGATACGGGCAGAGGGATAAAGGAAAGCGCAATAGCCAGTATTTTTACACCTTTTGAACAGTTAGAGTTAAGTGCAAATAGAGATACAGTGGGGACTGGTCTAGGTCTTGCCATAACCCACAATTTAGTGACCATGATGGGCGGAGAGATCAAGATTGACAGCGTGTACGGTGAAGGTTCCACATTTTATGTTACGATTCCGTTTACACTGGGCAATGAAGAAAAAGTGACACAAACCCATGGTGCCCCACTGGAATTTGTCAGTGCGCCAGATGCCAAAGTTCTCTTGGTTGATGACAATCAGATCAATCTCAATGTAGGTGCAGGGCTACTTAGACTTTGCGACATAGAATGTGAAACAGTTAACAATGGTGCGGATGCCATAGAAATGGCCATGAATAAGCAATACGATATAATATTTATGGATCATATGATGCCAGATATAGATGGAATACAAGCTACCAAGATTATTCGTGGTTTTGGTGGAAGATATAGAACTATGCCAATAGTAGCCCTGACGGCCAATGCCATATCAGGGGCTAGGGAAATGTTCCTTAACTCTGGATTTAACGATTTTCTATCTAAGCCGATAGATAAGGCATTACTTAACGAAATACTTATGAAATGGCTGCCTTTAGAAAAGCAAATTATTGTAGAAGGCCGCTCGTTGGCTCCAACACAGGTGATATATAGCGCTATATTGCGAAAGGCATCAAAAATCGAAGAGCTAGATGTTCAACTAGGACTTAACAGGGTGGCGGGCATGCAGGATGTATATGAAAAATCCCTACGATTGCTATCAAAGCATATTCCGGCTGCTAACAAGGCTTGCGGAGAATTTTTAGAAAGAGGTGACCTAAAAGCCTTTGCCATAGAAGTTCATGGACTAAAAGGTTCTCTTGCCAACATTGGAGCTATGCTACTATCTGATTTGGCCATGGAGCTAGAGGAGTTATCTAAATCTGGAGAACTGCAAGAATGCAGGTACAAATTCCCTTCTTTTTTCCATGATGCAGGTCTCATGGGGCAGCAACTACAACAGATATTCATCAGTGAACAAGGATTTGGACAGGATGTAAGACCAGAAGGAAACACTTACATGCTACCAAATGAGCTTATGAAAATACGGGGAATGTTAGATGACTTCAATGATGTAGATGCGTTAGAAGTGATAAATAATCTCCTTTTGAGCACATATGAAAAAGAAGTAAACAAAATATTGGAAGAGCTAAAAGAGTTAACAGAGTCTTTTGCTTTTGAAGAAGGGGTAGCACTAATAGATAGAAAATTAGACGCAGCATTAAAAGAATCATGGATATAAATAAAGGCCAGTGAAAACACCTCATGAAGAGAGTTTTCACTGGCCTCTAAATTTACTTAAAACATTGGTACTACTGCACCTTGGTATGTATCTTCGATATACTTTTTCACTTTTTCACTTTGCAGTGCTGACATCAAGGCTTTGATTTCTTCTCTAGACTCATCACCAGCTCGTACAGCTACTATATTAGCGAATTCTTTGGCAGCTGCTGAATCTTTCTCTTCTTTGGCAAGAGCATCTGAAGATGCATTTAGTCCGGCCTGAATAGCATAATTCCCGTTGATTACTGCCATATCTACATCTGGAAGAGATCTAGCAAGTTGCTCTGCACCGATTTCAACAATCTCAATGTTCTTTGGATTTTCAACAATATCGATTTTAGTAGCAGTAAGTCCCGCACCTTCTCTTATTTTAATAATACCTTGGGTTTCTAACAAAAGCAACGCTCTAGCTTCATTGGTCGTATCGTTTGGTACAGCGATTTTTGCGCCATCAGCAAGTTCTGCAATTGTCTTTGTTTTTCCAGCATAGAGTCCAAGTGGCTCATAGTGAACAACCCCAGCACTCACTAGCGTAGTATTATTCTTTGCATTGAAGTCTGATAAATACGGCATGTGTTGGAAGAAGTTAGCGTCCAAATCACCAGAATCAACGGCTAAGTTAGGTTGAACATAATCCAAGAATTCTTTAATAACTAAATCATATCCTTGTTCAGCCAATACTTCTTTGGCTACGTTTAAAATCTCCACATGAGGAACAGGCGATGCACCAATTGTAATTGGTTTTAGTTCTACGGGTTGCTCTTCAGTAGAACTAGCAGGGCTACATCCTACAACCCCTGTAACTCCCAGGGCAATTGCTAATACTAAAGCTAATAATTTTTTCATTTTTGATTTTCTCCTATACATTTTTAAATTCGCTTATCAACTGATTTGGCGATGCGCATCCCTACTTCTTGGAATACCTGTACAAGTATGACAATAATTACGACAGTAACAATCATTATATCTAATTCCCATCTGTACATGCCATATCGTATGGCAATATCACCAAGACCTCCGCCCCCTACGATCCCCGCCATAGCGGAATAGCTTAGGATGGTTGTTGTAGCAATGGCCGCACCCACCATGATAGATGGTCCCGCCTCGGGAAGCATCACTTTTGTTATAATCTGCATGGGGGAGGCCCCCATAGATTGAGCCGCCTCAATAATCCCTTTATCCACTTCTTTTAGTGACTGCTCCACCAAACGTGCAATAAACGGTGCAGAGGCCACAACCAGAGGCACTACCGTAGCAACCGTACCGATAGAACTTCCCACGATGAATCTAGTAAATGGCTGTATTGCCACCAATAATATCAAGAATGGAATGGATCTACCTATATTTATAATAATATCTAGCGTTGATTTTACTATCTTATTCTCAACTACGGCAACGGCAATGCCCAAAGGCAATCCAATAATATACGCTATAACGGTGGAAGCCACTGTCATAAATAGCGTTTCAAAAATGCCCTGAATTAACATATCCATAACGTCTTTGCTAAACACTACTTATCACCTCCTCCACGGTCATTCCCTTGTCAGTCAAATACGCCATGAGGCGGTTAGCGACAAGTTCATCTTGTGGTAATTGCAGTACCATCTGACCATAAGATTTATCTCCAATTTCTCTCATATCCCCGAACAAAATATTCACAGGGGCTTTACACTCAAGAATCATATTGGCTATAATTGGTTCGTAGGACACATCCCCTTCAAATACAACACGACAACGCCGTTCGCCTAAGAAGTGCTTTTTCTCACCTTCATTCCCGCCAGGGAATACCAAGGCATGACCTATCTCCGATTTAGGTTTTGTGAAAACATCTGCCACTTTTCCAACTTCTGCTATTTTATGATTGTCAATGATAGCAACATGGCTGCAAATCTCTTCTATGACACTCATTTCGTGTGTGATAATCACAATAGTAATACCAAGTCTTTTGTTGATGTCTTTTAATAGTTCTAGTACAGATCTAGTGGTGGTAGGGTCTAAGGCACTAGTAGCCTCATCACACAACAAAACTTTAGGATTGGTTGCAAGTGCTCGTGCTATGGCTATTCTTTGCTTTTGTCCACCAGAGAGCTGAGAAGGATAAGCTTTTGCCTTATCAGGCAACCCAACGATTTCAAGTAGTTCAAGGGCACGTTTTCTAGCCTCGGACTTTTTGACGCCTGCTATTTCTAGCGGAAAGCAGATGTTGTCAACAGTAGTTCGTTGCAGTAAGAGATTAAACTGCTGAAAAATCATGCCCATAGAGCGCCTGGCGGCATTCAAGTCTTTATTGCTTAACGTGTTTAGATCAACCCCATCAAAAATGACCGTACCTGAAGTGGGTTTTTCTAGGAAGTTAATACACCTTACAAGGGTACTCTTACCCGCACCAGAAAGACCGATGATACCAAAGATATCACCTTCATGTATGGTCAAGTCTATGTTGTCTAAAGCCTGCACATTCATGTCTTTTGACTGAAATGTTTTGTGCAGTCCTTTGATGTCAATAATCGCTTTTTTATCTGCCAATTTTTCCTCCGATTTTAAGAATATCCCTATATTATATCCTTAAAATTAGAGGCTTGTCAAATAAAATATTGATAAGATGCCTTAAAATTCTAAAGCGCCATATGTGTGCCCACCACGAAGTGGCTTAAAGTCTAAATCATTCTCTTTATAGGCTCTGATAACTTGCCTTAGCTCACTAGGAGTATAATGACATGCTTCAATACGAAATCGGTCGATTCCAATATCATGAAGACCATCTAATATTGGAAGATAACAAATGTCCTTATAAGGCAATAGGTGGCATTGTCCGCGATTGTCTTTGTACACTGGGTGTTCGCGCCCATTTTCATCAACCAGCACCAACACCTGGTTAGACACATGTGTATTATCCACGGATTTAATCACCTCAGATTTTTGCGCAGATTCATACAGATCTTCTTTTAAGAGCATAACAGTAGGGGCCCCATGCACGATGACTTCCATAGGCAAGGCTGTGTGCTTTGCCGCATATATGAGGTCAGCAATGTTAGGCTCCACTGACAATGTATAGCTACTAAGCCCTGCATCCTTATAAAATACAGCGGCATCAGGGTTATAGATGTTCAAAGTGCTGTCTCCAGCCATAGGGAGACCAAGGTGTTTAAATTGCTGTATTGCGCCTAGGTTAGTGATGAGCAGTCCATCTAGTCCCAAGTCTTGGCTTAAAAATTCTATTAACTCGTTAGCCCATGTGTCGGTGAGCATATGGGGAAGGGCAAAGCATACTTTTGTACTTCCTTTGGCGGCGGTAAGTTCCTTTATTTCAGCACCCTTAAAGCAATGGTCTGGAAGGAATACATCATCTGACAAGTAAATACAATCTACACCCTCGGCTAAAGCTACCTTGGCTGTTGCAAGGGAATTAACCTTAACACTGTACTCTATTGGGGCCGCATTTGGCTTGCCGTCCGAGGCGGATTTCAAGATAGTCCTCAATCGAGCTGTAGTCTCTTCCGCTATTTCTCGCTCATCGGTGGCAGTACTAAAAGGTTTGCCAGTACTATAAAATGCACCTGTGCCCTCTAGTCTTTTGTTTATAATATCGTCAGATTTACCAAAGGCGTAGAAGGTGGTAAAATCACGTTTTCTACTCTCGAACAACTGCTCGGCGCCGATTTTGGGATCAAATCCAGTTGGGTCAGCTATGTATCTATCAATGGCGTCACCATAGGCATTAACAATGCCTATCAAATAGTCTGCATCTCTCATGCGACCTTCAATCTTAAAAGAATTGATGCCCGCTGCAATCATTTCAGGAATATGCTCATACATATACATATCTTTAGTAGCCAGTGGAAAGTCTGTGTTGTAAAGCTTGCCGTCTAGCTTAGACTGGTAGCCCCACCTGCATGGTTTCATACAGCGACCACGATTGCCACTTTGGCCAAAAACCAATCCACTATATGTACATTGGGCGCCATGGGAGATACACATATCACCATGAACAAAATATTCAAACTCAATATCCACCTTGTCCTTAAATGAACGAACCATGTCCAAAGTAGTCTCTCTCGAGGCGACTATTCTGGTGATTCCCATGTCCTTCAAGAACTTTACAGTGTGGGAATTATGCACATCCATCATGACAGAAGAGTGGATTTCTAGAGCCAGGCTAAGATCACGAACCATTTTGATAATACTGACATCTTGGATGATCAGTGCGTCTGGACCTACTTTTTCAAGAAACCTAAGGTATGTCTCTAATTCTTTGATATCTTCTTCACCATGGAGATTGTTTACTGTAATATATACTTTTTTACCTAAATCGTGAGCCAAACTCACAGCTTGGATCAACTCATCATTTTCAAAATTAAAGTTTTTTCGGTGCATACGCATATTAAGCTTTTTACCACCAAGATACACAGCATCACAATTGGACCTTATTACTTCTTTAAAAATCTCAAAAGTGCCAGCTGGGGCGAGTAACTCCACCAACTGGCCATTATAATACTTTGACATGATTTATCCTTTGAACACACTATTGCTGCCAAGTTGCTTCGCCTCGTAAGTTATTTCACTGAATAACTCTAAGATTTCTTCAGAGCAATCTAGTAGATTATCTAAAATATCGTAAGCGGCATTGGAATCTGATACCTTAACAGCGGCAACCAGTTCCGAGGCTATCTCATGGATCTCTTGATGCAATTCATCTATTTCAAGCCATATTTTGCGAACAGAGGGGGATTGTGGGTTAAGTGCAGTGTAATAAAAACCAAAACCTGATTTGGTAGAGTCAGTTTGTAGAGGAATGACCTTCATAGTTGACACCATTTCTTTAGCGAATCCAATCCATTCATTATGAGCCTCTACTGCTTTGGTTAGCACCTCAACAAATTCGTGGTTAGAGATACCCATCTGCCGGGTTTGCATCACTTTGCCAGATAATTGAGTCATTTTATTTCCAGAGACTTCCATCATTTCTTTAAATGAATGTGTTACATCTGTTATATCCACCGATACAGTTGATAGGTGGTTGGATATGTCTACTATGCTGTCTACATTGCTTTCGCTACTTCTGATTATTGCTGATGTGCCATTGGTCTCGGCAAGGACGTTCTGCATTAAATCATGAGCATCCTCCAAGTTTTGCTTTGTTTGCACAGTGTTTTCATTATTCTCTATGGTGCTATCAAGAAGCTTTTGTGTCATACTATCTATTTTTTCAATACCATCTAATGTCAGTGCTAAACCAGACTTACTACTACTAGAAGCTTCGCTCACTTTTTCTAAAATAGCATGGAGCTTTTCCAATAGACTCTTGGTCTGCTCGGACAATGTACGAACCTCCGCCGCAATAACAGAAAACCCTTTGCCTGCAAGTCCTGCCTTGGCAGCCTCAACAGAGGCGTTAAGAGCTACTAATGTGATATCATCTGCAATGGTTTTGATCCCACCTATGGTTTCGGATATTGTGCTGGTGTGAGAAATCAAAGTGTCCACACCTCTACCCATCTCGTTGGAGTTAGACTCTAGATCCGCCAGCGTAGAACGAACCTGCTCCACTATGGTTTTCTCAGCATTCATACTACGAGTAAGGGTTGTGGCGTTATCAGATCCTACTTTTAATAAATTGGATGCATTGGCAATAGAATCTATATTTTTTTGCTGTGATGTAGAAATATTATCAAATTGCCCTTTGAATTTGTCGGACAATTCCATCAGCTCTTTCATGAAACTTTGCACGATGCTACTTTGGTTTCTAAGCCTTACATCAAATGAAGATAGGCTAACAACCATGTCAAAAATATAAGGAAGTAACTCACGAACCAACTCTCTATTTCTAGTTAGCGCATGGGCATATTGCTTTAATTCTTGGTTAAAATTTTGTAAATCTTCGCCGTCTTCGCCGTCCTCACGGTCTTCTACAAGCTCATCTTTTAATACTGCTTCGTATGAACCATCTAATAAGTTAGCTAGTATTTCGGCTAACTGGTCTTTAAATCTGCTAATGATAGCCACCCCCAATTAATTTTATATATAACGAGTATTAATTATATCATAAACTCACATATGTTACAATTTTAACATTGTAGAAAACAGTACGTTATGATAATATTAGTAAAAGGAAAAATTTAAAAAAGATGTAAGAAGAAGATTTGTGTTTTGTAAGTAAATAGGGAGGAACCATTGTGAAAGAGAAAAAAGTCAAAAAAAGAGGCAGCATGGGAGCGAACATTGCAAAGATAGTAACCTTGCTAATGCTTATTATGATCCTGTTAGTAGGCGGTCTCATGTACAAAGTCTATGTAGATGGACAGATGAACTCAGTGAAGCAGACCATTAGCAGAATTGCCAATGCTGCGTCTAACGGAGTAGATGGAGACCAGATAGAGAATTATGCCAAGACCCTAAAAGAAGATGGCGGGTATATGAAAGTTTTCAATTATCTTTCCGACATTAAAACGTCAGGTAGTGAACAACATGTGTACATAATAGCCTCTCATAGCGACACGGAATACGTGTTTTTAGCAGAAGGTGCAGTGAATAGAGACCGAGCAACGATTACGTCTTGGCTTGGTGATATAGATAAAAAAGAAAACTTCCCAGGGGCAGCAGATGCAATCTCCTCCGCCACTACCATTATCAGCGAGCCGTACATGTACAATGGGGATGAATTAATTACCGTATTCGCTCCGATTAAAAACAGCGCAGGAAAAGTTGTGGCACTACTGGGAATGGATAGTAATGTGAAATTGTTCCTCAAGGAAGTCAATGAACATATGGTGAAAAACTTCATGGTGATTGGCATAATTGTCACAGTGGTTTTCCTAATAATGTTTGTAGCCGCCTCAGCAATTATCAGAAAGAGGATAACCGTTCCAGTCCAAGAACTTAAAAAAGCAGCAGAGGATATTGCAGCAGGAAATATCGACATTGAGATTCATGCAAATTCAAACAATGAATTAGGCGATCTAGCTGATTCGTTTAGGAATATGGTGGAAGTCCTTCGTAGCATGGAAGAAACAGTGCAACAAGTAAAAACATGGGCGATAAATGGTGAACACCGACGTGGAACCGATAGGAATGAACTACTAAATGGTTCTTACCTAAACATTGTTCGCGGATTAAATCATGTGATGAAAGCATTCTCCGCTAGGCTTGATTCTGTTCCCCTTCCTCTTACAATCGTAGATACAGAATATAATACATTGTTTATGAACAAGGCAGCACTTAGGATAAGTGAACTTAATCAAGAACAAGTGCTAGGAAGAAAATGTTACGAGTGTCTAAATACAAGTGTATGCAACACCGAGGATTGTCCAGCCAAGCGTGCCTTAAAAGAAGACCGCATGGTAGATGTGCAGCTTACCATAGGTGAGTCTGAATATCAGACATATATTGCACCATTCGCAGATGAAAATGATAAAGTGATAGGATTTATAGAGATGTCTGCTGATCAGACTGATGTCCGCAATGCACAATACGAGGCAGAAAGACAAGCACAGCAGGTAGCGCATAGAATCAAAGTGGCAGAAAAGCAAGCCGACTATCAAAAGGATTGTGTGGATCATGTGATATTCTCCCTAGAGAGATTGTCACGCGGAGATTTGAGCTATACATCGAGTATAAAAAATAAAGACGAAGACACAAAAGATATTTTTGATAGTTTCCTTAAGATTAGCTACAGTTTGGAGACCAGTTGTAGGAATATCAAAGGCTATATAGACGAACTTTCAGATGTCCTTAGAAGAGTAGCAGATAAGAATTTAGATGTTATGATTGACCAAGACTATAAAGGCGATTTCTCTGAGCTAAAAAATTCTATTAACAACATTCTAAGAACGCTAAATAGAGTATTTGGCGAGATATCAGGTGCCACAGGTCAAGTGCAAACGGCGGCTACGCAAGTTGCTAATTCGAGTCAGATTTTGGCAGAAGGCGCCTCAGAGCAATCTAATTCAGTATCAGAAATAAACACTACGATTATTAAAGTAGCTGACGAAACCAGAAACAATGCAGAAAATGCAGTCCATGCAAATGGTATATCTGTCAAAGCTATGGATGATGCAGAAGATGGTAGTGCGCAAATGCATGAAATGATTTCTGCCATGGAGGAGATCAAACGTTCTTCTCACAAAATAGCCGAAATCATTAAGGTAATCGATGAAATAGCGTTCCAAACCAACGTGCTAGCGCTAAATGCAGCCGTTGAAGCGGATAGGGCTGGGGAGCATGGAAGAGGATTCGCGGTAGTAGCTGACGAAGTTAGAAACCTAGCAGCCAAAAGTGCAGAGGCGGCCAAAGAGACTACGGATATGATTGCAGACTCGTTGTTGAAGGTAGAAGCTGGAGTTAGCATAGCCAACAAAACATCTGGTGCTTTGTCTAAAATCGTAGAAGGCGTTACTAGTACAGCAGACATAGTAAGAACCATAGCAGATGCGTCTAAGAGACAAGCGGCAGGTATCGTTCTCATAGAAAACAGCATTGAGAAAATATCAAAAGTGACGAAAAGCAATGTTGAGGAAGCAGATCAAACAGCTTCTGCCAGCCACCAAATGTCAGAACAATCTCAAGTTCTACGAGAGATGATAAAAGAATTTAGATTGAGGGATGTGAAGGATCTAAGAGAACGCAGACCTACTAGAAAACGCAAAAACAGGAAAGCTATTCCTACAGAAGAAAAGCTGTTGTTAAATCAGCCTGACAATGAATAAGTAAAAAAAGTAATGAAAATGTAAACAAAACGCAAAGCAATTTGCGTTTTGTTTTATTTTGAGGTATTATATAATATGTATAAGAATATTGTCTAAGTGTAAAACTTGTCTAAGTGTAATAAGGAAGACATATGATTAGATTCAAAAATGTAACCAAAACCTACAATAGCAACATAGGAATTGAAAGTGTGGACATTCACATTGAAAAAGGCGCCTTTGTTTTTATCGTAGGCCCTAGTGGCGCGGGAAAGTCCACGTTCATAAAGCTGATTTTAAAAGAGATAGAGGCCGATGGTGGCCAAGTTTTTATTAAAAACATGGATGTCACAAGACTTCCTAACAGACTGATCCCACACCTGAGAAGGAATATAGGAATAGTATTTCAAGACTTTAGACTATTGCCTAAAAAAACTGTATATGAAAATGTGGCCTTTGCCATGGAAATCATACACATGAGCAAAAAAAGTATTAGAAGACAAGTGCCTCAGGTACTTAGCCTAATGGGGATTAGTGCAAAAGCGAAAAAATATCCACATGAACTCTCTGCTGGGGAACAGCAAAGGGTTGCTATTGCACGTGCAATTGTCAACAACCCCAATGTGCTTATTGCCGATGAGCCTACAGGCAACCTTGATCCAGATACCGCATGGGAAATCATGCGTCTTTTGTCTGAGATCAATGCAAGAGGAACCACAGTACTCATGGTAACACATGCCAAGGACATTGTAGATAAAATGGGAAAACGCGTTATAGCCATCGAAAAAGGTCGTATCGTACGAGATGACCAGAAAGGGGCGTATGGTTATGATGATTAAACCTAGCTATGCTTTTAGGCAAGCTTTTAGGCAAATTGTCCGTAATGGAGCCATGACGACAGCCTCCATGTTTTCCATCACAGCAATGCTTCTCATACTCGGAATATTTTTCGTAGTAGTGGTCAACGTCAACATGATAGCAGAAAGCGCAAAGAGCCAGTTTGACGTGGTACAGGTGTACATGGAAGACAATGCCACTGAGGCGGAGATACAGGCGGTTAGGGATAAGGCAGAAGACATAGAATTTGTTGAAAAATCTACGTATATTGATAAGGAAGAGGCCCTCGCTAGGATGAAATTGAGATGGGGGGACAATGGATATTTACTAGATGGATTAGAAAAAAACCCATTTCAGAATGAGGTGGAAGTAAAACTCAATGACATCACTCAATCTGAGACAGTTGTTTCATCGTTGCAAAATCAAGCAGGTGTTGAAGAAATTAGGTATAGCAAGACTATAATAGACAAACTTGTCAAAGTAACCAATACGATTCAGCTAATATCCTTGATACTCATCAGCATATTAATTATAGTGTCTGTAGTCGTAGTGTCCAACACTGTAAAGCTGACAGTACTAGCTAGATCTCGTGAAATAGAGATTATGAAATACATTGGTGCTACCAACTGGTTTATAAGAGGGCCTTTCTTCGTGGAAGGCATGCTGATAGGACTGCTATCAGCACTGGTCTCATCAGGGGTCATAGCGCTGATATATATGAAAATAACATCTTCATTTTCACATAGCATGTCAATATGGTTCTCAATAGGAATGGTACCACAGGCGTTCCTAAACGTGAACCTAGTAATTATATTTGTAGCCCTTGGAATCAGCATTGGTGCCGTGGGAAGTACGTTATCGATGAGAAAATTCTTAGACACGTAAGGATAAAATGAATCCCTTGGTATAACCCAAAGGTGAAAGGAAGGAATCAACGTGAAGCTGAAAAAAATATTGCCGATTTGCCTAACGCTAACATTAGTGCTAACTTCACTATTTCCAACAAATGTTTTTGCATCAGCAACTGACCTAGAAAAGCAGCTGGCTGAAATCAATGACAAAATGAAAAACCTAGAAAAAGTGTATAGTGCTGGAAAAGCAAAGGAAAAAACTTTAAATAACCAAATCAGTTCTATAACAACGAGTATTACTAAGGCAGAGGGCCAAATTAATACTTTGACTAAAAATATGAATGTAACAGCCAACCAAATAAGCCAAAAGGCTAAAGACTTAGAGATCAAGCAACAGACCATAGCCCAAAAAACTGATGTTATGAACCAAAGGCTTCGTATCATGTACAAGAATGGTGATGTTGGGCTGGTGGAAGTCCTGTTAGGCTCCAACAACTTTGGTGAACTTTTGTCTAACATGGACATGGTAACACGCATCTACGAGCAAGACGCAGAATTAATAGGCTTTATGAAAAACGAGTATGCCTCTGTTAAAACTCAAAAGGAAGAGCTAGAGTCGTTAAAAGTGACATTGGCCAATCAAAAAAGTGCAGTGGCGCAAGGCAAAGAAGAACTGGTTGATAAGAAGCAAGAAGTAGCAGAGATCAGGGATGAAGTTAAAACGGAAAACAAGGCCTTAGAAAAAGAGTTAGATGCATTAAACGATACAGCAGATGAAATTTCAGACAAAATCCGTGCATTACAGTCAAACGACGCATATGTAGGGGGTACATTGACATGGCCTACTCCTGGATATACAAAACTATCTTCTCAGTATGGATATCGTATACATCCAATCCTAAAGACTAAAAAGCTGCACACGGGCATAGATATACCGTCTCCAAAGGGAACCAAAGTAGTAGCCGCCAATGACGGGACCGTTATTCTAGCCGCATGGTATGGTGGATATGGCAACTGCGTTATTATAGACCACGGTGGTGGAACGGTAACTTTATATGCCCACAACTCATCGTTAAAGGTCAAAAAAGGCGATAAAGTTAAACGTGGACAAAATATTGCTGGCGTAGGTACAACAGGAAGTTCTACTGGTAATCACTGCCACTTTGAGGTCCGTGAAAATGGAGAATATAAAGATCCGATGGGGTACTTGAAGTAGATGGAAAAGTGGTTTTTGAAAAACCCAAAAGTAAATATAAAAAAGCTAACTGAGGAATCCGGAATCAGTGAATTGTTATGCCGTATATTGGCTAATAGACAAATCACAGATCCGGATTCTGTGCGTGAATTCGTTAACGGTAGACCAGAAGAATTTGATGGATTTTTGATGAAAGACATGAAAAAATCCGTAGATATGATATGGGAAGCTATCGATAGGAACGAAAAAATCCGTATTATTTCAGACTATGACGTAGATGGTGTAATCAGTGCAGTGGTCCTATGTCATGCCCTAAAAGAGCTAGGCGCCAATGTGGATTTTCACATACCACACAGAGTAACGGATGGATATGGGCTAAATGAAAATCTAGTCAATGCAGCCATTGAAGACAAAATAGATATGATTATCACATGCGACAATGGTGTAGCCGCCGTAGAATCTATTCAGATGGCCAAAGATGCAGGCATTAAAGTTATCATCACAGACCATCATGAGATACCTTTTGCAGTGGGAGAAGATGGAACCAAGACATATATACTACCGGCGGCGGATGCCATCATAGACAGCAAGCAAGAAGATTGCGCCTATCCATTTGATAAGTTATGTGGTGCAGGGGTTGTATATAAATTGGTTCAGTGTTTGACACAGCAAAAACCCAACAATATCAATCCAGAGGAGTATCTAGATTTAGTAGCCATTGCCACAGTATGCGACGTTGTGGATTTGATCAGCGAGAATAGACTTCTTCTAAAAAAAGGATTAGCACGAATCCCACAGACAAACAATGTAGGGCTAAGAGCTTTGATGGAGGAGACAAAACTCACAGATAAAAATGTGGGGGTGTATCACTTAGGATTCATACTTGGGCCATGCGTCAATGCATCAGGCAGGCTTGAGGGCGCGAAGAAAGCTGTGGAACTATTTCTTGCCACCAACCCAGTGGAGGCTAAGACCATAGCCATGGAGTTGGTGGAGTTAAACCATCAACGAAAGCAGATGACACAAGAGGGTATTGACAATGTCATTGCCCAAGTGCAAGGGACTATGGAGCAGGCAGATAAAGTTATAGTAGCCTATAACCCAGATATTCATGAAAGCATAGCAGGGATAGTGGCCGGAAAAGTGCGAGAACGATTCAATCTACCAGCCATAGTTCTTACAGATGGGGAGCATGGAGTCAAAGGGTCGGGTAGATCCATAGAAGAATATAATTTATTTGAAGAAATACAAAAGTGCAGTGAATATCTAGAACGGTTTGGGGGACATCCCATGGCAGCAGGCATGTCACTGGCTAGAGAAAATGTGGAACCATTTGCCAAGGCGCTGAAGGAGATATGCACCCTTACTGAAGAGGATATTACCATAAAAGTAAATATAGATTTGAACATTAGTTTAGAAAATGTTAATATGAGATTAGCAGAAGAGCTGTCTCTGTTAGAACCATTTGGGAAAGGCAACAACAAGCCTATATTTGGGTCTAAGGCCGTGGAAATAAAAAGTATGATCGTCCGTGGCATCAATCAAAATGTTCTCAGCATGAAGCTAAAACAGGCTGACGGCAAAAAAATGATAAATGCAGTACTTTTTGGAGAATTTGATGTAGAGGAACTAAAGTCATTTCAAAAAGTGGATGTTGCCTATCACGTGGACATCAACGAATATGGTGGCAACAGAACTATCCAACTGATGGTTCAGAATATTAGACAGTGCAAGTAACAAAAGAGGAAATAGCAACATGAAGTATGAATTTGATGCAGAGTTAAAATATGCAGAGGTAGGCAAGAGCGGTGGCGCCTACGTCCTATTTCCGTATGACGTGATAGAATGCTTTGACACAAAAGGCCAGATAAAGGTAAAATGTACATTCGATGGTGAACCTTATAGAGGCTCTTTGGTGAATATGGGAGAAGGCCATTGCGTTGGCGTGCTAAAGGCCATAAAAGAAAAAATTGGAAAAGACCATGGAGAGATAATCCATGTGACGCTAGAAAAAGATATGGAAGAACGTGTAATAGAAGTACCAGAAGATCTGCTGAAGGTTATCGAAGAGACGGGGAAAAAGGGGTTTTTTCAGGGTCTGTCAGCCACCAACAAAAAACTATATGTGATCCATGTGACCAGTGCAAAACAAGAAAAGACTAGACTTGCTAGACTGGAAGCATGTAGAGAATATCTCACAAAGGAAATCAAAAATCTTAATGCAAAAAAATAGGTGATAAGAATGGATATGCGAGCAAAAATTAGTCGGAACACTTTATTATTAGTTGTACTTATTGTAATTCTAGGCACTGTAGCATGTGTAAGTCTACCCTTACAGGTGAAAATTGCAGCAGGTGGAGTGGTTTTATTGCTGTCCGTTTGGTTAGCAACATCCACATCAAAGGCGTCAAAATACCTTGAAAGCAGAGCCATTACAGCAAAAGATACCAACGAAAGAGATGGGTTGATTAGAAACAGAAAAGACTTGTTGTCATCAATCGATAAGCTAGAGGGCAAGGTGGCGGTGCTGGAAGAGCAAAGGGCTGCTTTGACAGAAGAAAGGGATGAATTAGCGACTGACATAGCGGACAAGGAAAACCAAATTTTGGCATTGACACCGGTAGAGGATGAAGGACAGCCTAGCGAAGAAGTGTTAGCGTTATTAGACAAATTAAACCAAGCCAATGACCAAATGGAAAGATATTTGCATGAACTGGATGCAGCTAAAAATAATTACGATCAAGTATCAGAAAGCATAGATGGACTTGAGGCGGAGAAACAAGAGTACATATTGCTAATAGACCAAGTGAGAGAGCTAAGCGCAGAGTTTAAATCTACTTCTTCCAAAATGTCAGAAGACAGTGAAAGTCTTGCCAAAGGTGCCACAGAACAGTCTAGTGCCGTGGAGGAAATCAGCGCTACAATAGCTGAGGTAGCAGCGCAGACCAAAAGCAATGCTGAGAATGCTAGCAAGGCCAATGATATATCTGTCACTGCTAAAAAAGATGCAGAGAAGGGCAATGCGCAGATGAGCGAGATGGTGAGTGCCATGGATGCCATCGCCCAAGCCTCAAAAGGCATAGCCAATATCATTAAGGTAATAGAAGATATTGCGTTCCAAACCAATATACTAGCCCTAAATGCTGCTGTAGAGGCCGCCCGTGCTGGAGAGCACGGCAAAGGTTTCGCTGTGGTAGCAGAAGAGGTGCGAAACCTAGCTGCGCGTAGCGCAGCGGCGGCCAAAGAGACAACACAAATGATTGACAACTCTTTGGAAAAGGTGAATGTAGGATCTAAAATAGCCACAGAGACAGCCACTGCGCTAACTAAAATCGTAGATGGCGTGGCTGACACTGTAACCATCGTGGGGACTATCGCTGAGGCATCAACACAACAAGCCACAGCCATAGCCCAGATAGAACATGGTATTGATCAAATAGCAAAAGTAACACAAAACAATACCATGACTGCCTCTGCCAGTGCCGAGACAGCAAGTAGATTAGGCACACAAACAGAAGAGCTAGAAGAGTTATTAAGATAATTCAGAACATACGAAAAGCGTGTATGAACCCCAGAGTCTATACACGCTTTTTTCTATTCGCTCATTTCCATATCTACTTCTTCAATTCTTCCACAGCTTTGTTGAGCTGTTTGTCATGACCTTCGATGAGTTTGCCATCCTTAAAGTCAGCTTCTGTCAATTCTACTTTTATATCGGGCTCTACACCTTTTTTGTGTATTACGCTTCCGTTGGGTGAAAAATATTGGGCTATTGTTAGCTTAATACCAGACCCATCATTGAGAGGGATCATCTGCTGGATGATTCCTTTGCCGTAAGAGACAGTACCAATCAAAGTGCCCGCTTTGTGGTCTTTGATAGCGGCAGATAATATTTCTGATGCGCTGGCAGAGCCTTTATCGATAAGAACTGTATATTCCAAGTCAGTTTTACCTGGCGTCCCATTATAATCCGTCTTTTTACCTTTTTGATCTTGGGTGTATATGATAAGACCTGTATCGATTAGCATATCCGCGATTTCTACGCTTTTATCAACGAGTCCACCAGGATTACCCCTTAGGTCTATGACCAACCCAGACACCTTTTGGTTTTCTAAGGCGGTCAATGCAGATTTGAAGTCTTTGGCAGTGTCTTCATCAAAAGATATGATACGGATGTAACCGATATTGTCCTTTAGTACTTCTGACTTGATGGATTTCATGGTCACAGCAGCACGTTTTATATCGAATTCTAGAATACTTTTGCCACGAAGAATCGTGATTTTCACAGTGGAGCCAGGCTCGCCTCTCATGACGGAGACAGCTTCTTCCAAAGTGTTACCGCTGTACTCTTTGCCGTCAATTTTTATGATTTTATCTCCTGCCAGAATCCCTGCTTTTTCTGCGGGGGTATCTTCGATAGGGGCGACTACATTGATATAACCATTTTCATCTGGACCGATACTAACGCCAATGCCCTCGTATTTGCCAGAAGTAGCTATTTGGCTGTTTTCCATTTCTTTTGGTGTTAAGTACGTGGAGTAGGGATCGTTTAGCCCTTCAAAGAGTCCTTTGTATATACCGACCTTTAGGTCTTCATCCTCAGGGACGATATAATAATTCTCCTCTATAAAGTCCTTGATCTGTAGCAAGTCTCCGTAGTCTTTGTTGAACTCATAATACCGTTGTGATTGACTTTTCCCTAGAACTGTTATCCATGGCGTCTTTGCGCCCACAGTGGACAGCACGGTGACTGTGGCTAAGGAAGATATGATCATTGATAATATAACAATGCCGACTACACTTCTTTTGCGCTTTTTTTTCTTTGGTTCTGATGCCCGCTCTATGTTGTGATTTTGATCTTCCATTGTAGCCCCTCTTTCAGTTTCATTTTACTTGAATATCTTATCACATTTAGGGGAGAAATATAAATATTTTTTCCTTTATTTTTCCAATTATATCTTTAATTATAAAGAGTTTAGGAGTATAATTTTAATAAGACGCAGGCAATCAGATGCAAAACACAAATGATCGAGCAATAAAAGGAGAAAAGGCATGTACAACAAAGAGGTGGTTGAAAAACTTCGTGAGGAAAAGGATGCTTGGGACAAAAAATTAGAAGAAAAGGTTCTGGTAAAGCAACCTGAATCAAGGCAGAAATTTATCAATTCTTCAGGAATAGAAATAAAAAGAGCTTACACACCTGTTGATATAGAAAATTTAGACTATATGGGGGACTATGGTTTTCCAGGGGAATTCCCGTATACTAGGGGCATACAACCTACCATGTACCGTTCTCGCCATTGGACCATGAGGCAGTACGCAGGATTTGCTACCGCAGAGGAATCCAACAACAGGTACAAATATCTATTGGAACAAGGACAAACAGGCTTGTCCGTTGCCTTTGACCTACCCACCCAAATCGGCTATGACTCGGACCACGGGCTCTCTGAGGGAGAAGTGGGAAAAGTAGGCGTTGCCATAGACTCACTGGCGGATATGGAGATTTTATTGAAAGACATTCCTTTAGACAAAGTAAGTGTATCCATGACATGTAACGCTTCAGCTTCCGTGCTGCTGGCCATGTACATTGCCGTGGCTAAGAAAAATAATGTACCATTGTCCGATATCTCAGGGACAATTCAAAATGATATATTGAAAGAATACATAGCCCGTGGAACATACATCTATCCAGTAGAGCCATCCATGAGGCTTATTACAGATATTTTCAAATACTGCTCAGAGAACGTACCAAAGTGGAACACCATCTCTATCAGTGGCTACCATATTAGAGAAGCAGGATCCAATGCAGTACAAGAAGTAGCCTTTACACTGGCAGATGGCATCTCGTATGTAAAAGCGGCCATAGAAGCAGGGCTGAAAGTAGACGACTTTGCGCCAAGACTATCTTTCTTCTTTAACGCACACAATGATTTGTTTGAGGAAGTGGCAAAGTTCAGAGCAGCTAGAAAAATGTGGGCTAACATCATGAAGGAACGCTTCGGGGCCACAAATCCAAAGTCTTTAATGCTTAGGTTCCATACACAGACGGCTGGAAGCACATTGACAGCCCAGCAACCAGAAAACAACGTGGTACGTGTTGCCATTCAAACTTTAGCAGCGGCTATGGGAGGAACCCAGTCTTTGCATACCAATTCAAAAGATGAAGCGCTAGCGCTTCCTACGGAAGATTCTGCCCGTGTAGCCCTTAGAACACAACAGGTGGTTGCCTATGAAAGTGGCGTAGCAGATAGCATAGATCCACTAGCTGGTTCATACTATGTAGAGAGCTTGACCGATGAAATCCAAAAGAGGGCAGAGGAATATATCAAGAAAATTGACGAGATGGGTGGCGCAGAGAAGGCCATTGAACGAGGATACCAACAGAAGGAAATCCAAGATAGTGCCTATAGATATCAACGTGAAATAGAGACCGGCGAAAGAATTATTGTAGGTGTTAACAAATTTCAAATGAAAGAGCAACCTGTGGAAGGTCTCCATTATGTAGACCCTGCCGTGGAAATAGAGCAAGTGAAAAAACTCAAAGAACTCCGCGCAGGTAGAGACCAAGCAAAGGTTGAAGAGGTCCTAAGAACATTAAAAGAGGCCTGTGGCACGAAAGAAAACCTAATGCCGATTATGGTAGATGCAGTAGAAAACTATGCTACCATAGGTGAAGTCTGCGGGGCCATGAGGGAGGTTTTTGGTGAATACCAACAATCAGCTATATTATAGGAGGTGAAAATCATGAGTAGACCATGTAGAGTGGTAATAGCCAAACTAGGCTTAGACGGACATGATAGAGGGGCCAAAATTATAGCCAGGGCACTTCGTGATGCGGGAATGGAAGTGATTTATACGGGACTTAGACAAACACCAGAAGGTGTAGTCGAGATAGCCATTCAAGAAGACGCGGATTTTATTGGATTGTCCAGTTTGTCTGGTGCCCACAACCATCTTTTTCCAAAGGTGACCAGGTTATTGAAAGAGCAGGGTATAGAAGATATTGTAGTGTTTGGCGGTGGTGTGATTCCAAATGCAGACATTCCATCCCTAAAAGAAGCAGGCATTGCAGAAATATTCACACCGGGATCACCAACGGGGGATATTGTAGCATTTGTTAGAAACAATGGACGAAAACAAATGTATGCGGCAGACAACGCATAGGAGGATGCATGAAGTTTGAAAAAGTTGACCATATAGGAATCGCGGTAAAGGATCTAGAGGCATCTCTAAAGTTCTATGAGGGTATTATGGGGCTGACATGCACAGGAACAGAAGTGGTGGAGGAGCAAAAGGTAAAAACTGCCTTCCTACCCATTGGCGATACAGAGGTGGAGTTACTAGAGTCAACATCGGAAGACGGCCCTATCGGCAAATTTATTGCTACGAGAGGAGAAGGTTTTCAGCATATTGCCTACAGAGTAGATGACATAGATGCGGCCATTGCTGAGATGAAAGAAAAAGGTATCCGTATGATTGACGAAGTAGCAAGATACGGAGCAGGCGGTGCAAGAATCGCCTTTATACACCCCAAAAGTACAGGTGGCGTTCTGATAGAACTTTGTGAACGTAAATAATAATAACTAGAAATGAGATATTACATGCTAAATAAAACAGGAAACGCAAAACTATTATTTCCAGTCATGTTCTTAAAGGAATTTTTTACAGGATTTGAACTAGGAGGATTTCAATACGCACTTTTATTTATAGGTAAGGAACTTGGAATATCAAGTGCTACTATGGGCGGACTGGTGTCTGCCCAATTTTTAGCTTTATTGCTAGCACCCCTATTCACAGGTAAATTATCCGATAAAGTAGGAAAAAAAATTATCATTATCGTATTTTCGCTGATACTAAGCATCGGATGCATCATCATCACAGCATCTGGGACCTTCGCTATACTGGCAATTGGGATTTTCGTCCTAGGCATTGGATTTGGAGCTACAGAAAATGCAAGCATTGCTGCGCTCTCAGATGCCTACGGCAAGAATGCTGGGAAATATATTAACATTGGGCAGTCTGGATTTGGACTCGGTGCAGTAGTGGCACCTCTTGTATCTAGCTTTGCTATCAATACACTAGGCATGTCGTGGAGAGCCATATTCTACGCTGTAGCCGTGGCCTTTGTGGTTGTTGCCATACTATCAGCAATTACGGGTTTTACAAAAGTCGTGGTAAAGGTGGAGAACAAATCCCACCAAAAGCATGGTGCTAAATACTTTACCCCAGTGTTGATCGGACTGATGGTATGCATGTTTATGTATGCCGGTGGTGAGAATGGCACTACATTCTTCATGAATACATTTTTCACAGATACGCTAGGCTCGCAAGCACACGCTGCTTGGTCTTTATCTGTATTTTGGATAGCCATGGCCATTTCACGATTTGTCGGAGGATTCCTACATCGGCATCAGAGATATGTGGTGCTATTTGGATTCATAGGTGGCGCGACGATGATGATTCTTATGTCTATGAATAGCTCACCTACCATTGGCATATTCATATGCTTCGGATTAGGGCTTATGATAGGCCCAGTGTGGCCGTTCCTCATGAGCATGGGCAATGCCGAGTTCCCAAATGACACAGGATTTGTTAGCAGTATACTATTTTCAGCCAGCAGCTTAGGCGGGACGCTGATACCACCTACCATGGGAGGCATCAGCGACATGACAAGTACCAGAGCAGCCTATATGTTCTTGGCAGGATTAGCAGCAATGGCAATATTGGTGTATTTTGTCAGTTACTTTAGGGTGAAGGGTAGGCGAGAAAAAATATAAATCCAGAAATTTAAATGAAAAACGGGACGGTTCTAGATATGCAACATCTGTTGATTATCTAGAACCGTCCCCATTAAATTACTTTACACCATCAACCCCAACACGCTAGCCAATGTATAGGCACCAACGCCGATTATAGTAAACCATTTATTGAATTTAATTTTGTCATCGTTGATGCGTTTTAAAGTAATAACAAGCCAACACACTTCTGCTACTAGGAAAACCAATACACTGATACGTAGTTCTGTGAGACCGTACGCATGTATATACATCCCCATGCGGTAAAACGAAGAGACTACCAATACACCGGTGAAGCCGCAAAGGGCACGGAGTAGATTTTTCACGCTCGTGCTTAGGGCCGAAATATCCGAAAACAAAAGGTAAAATAATATGACTCCAAAGTTAATCACCGTCACAAATAGCAGCTGGAAGAACCCTTCTCTTGCATATTGTGAGAATATCATTCCATCAGGCAACTGCATCAGCCCACTGGTCCAAAGGAAAGCAAATTGTATTACGGTGAAAACGGCAAATAGCAAATTGACCGGCACCAAAAATCCCGTTGAGATTGTATTGTCTACCTTGGTATATTTTGTCTCAGGCAACGGCAAGTCTTTGTACCGAAATAAATTATCCATAAAACCAAGACTGTAGGCAAAGATGAAGAGAGAGAAGATAATGTTGAAAATCAACACTTCATTGAATAGGCTGATTCTGCCTAACATCTCAAATATTCCTGCAAACATCTTTGCAAACACAGCGTCCGCCTCAGATAGAAGCGCAAATATTACCACAACAACTGGAATGGAGATACATAGCCCAATCAAAAGCTTCATATTGCGGGAATTGCTGTTGCCATTTTTTTCTTTTGCGGATTTAAAAACTTTGTCTAGGGCAGGAATAGAGAAAGCCCAGTTGGCAAAGAACATGAGCCCGTACCTAGGCATGGATAAAACGCTCCAGTCATCATTAGGATCGCTGGTTGCATCAGATACCCTAGCAGCAAATATGATTAATAGAATGAGCATGACGGGCATATTGAGAAGTCCAAAAAAGTTTGAAGCTTGATATAAGAAACATGTCAGCAAAAGTACGCCGATGGGGATTAACCATAGGGCTTCTTTTTTTCTTGCAAATAAATTGTATTTTTTCAAAAATATTACTAATACACATATGGCAAAGCCAATATAGGCGTATAGGCAATTTATAACGAATAAATCGTTTAATACATGCAGACCATCTACATATTTAAAGACCTCAAACCCTACGAAAAACACAAGGGAAAGTATTGCCGAAAACCAAATCATAAGTAACCTCCTACTCGCCATCAGCTTCATCTGAAGCGAGATTTCCATCAAATTCTAATATGTCAGCAGGCTGACAGTGGAGCACGTGACAAATCTGTTCTAAAGTGCTAAAGCGTATTGCCTTGGCCTTTCCTGTCTTTAGGATAGAAAGGTTGGTATTAGAAATCCCCGTCTTAGCAGACAGTTCATTGAGGCTCATTTTACGTCTAGCCATCATAATGTCTAAATTAACAATAATCATAAGAGCCTCCCCTACACAGTCAAATCGTTTTCGCTTTTGTACTCAACGGCTTTATGAAAAAGCTTTCCGAAAACCAAGCAAGCAAGCCATAGCACGTAAAAAGTATACGCCAAAGCAAATGTAAAGGCTGTTGGATAAAGCACACTTAGTATAGTAAAAAGTATAGCGATAAGAAGGCAACAAACAGACATCACTAAAAAACATGTAACGTTTTGGGCCACAAAAGGATTTTGTTTGCTAGCGGATTTTAGAATCTTTAGTAGCTGCCATAGTAAGACGCATGCGCATACGCCACTAGGACCCAAGGTGAACAATACAGCATAGTAATGATTCCAATCCGTAATCTCTGGCAAATAGGTGACAAAATCATACGTCGTAAAATACATTTTCAGCATATACGGTAGTGACAAAGTGACTAGTACACCTAAGATTAAAGTAAATCCAATAAAAAATGTTAATACCTTTGACAGGCTTTCTAGTTTAAATTTTTCCATACATACCTCGCATAATTAAAATACCTCCTTTTGGTACATAATATACCAAAGGAGGCATCTTTGTCAATAAATATTTTACGATTATCATAAAATATTTATTGATTTGTTATATCGGTGTCTTTATTCATACGGATTATAACCGTTCCATTTCCATCAATTGTAAGGATTTCGGTGACGCCCATTTCTAGGAGTTGCTGTATAACGGCGTTTTCTGCGGGCACCACCAATTCACCATCTTTAGCTATTAGGTAAGGTTTCATACTATTCTCCCTTCCCTACTAGTATAGATGTGACCTAGCAAAATAATGCGTGGGAATCATTGGATTTTTAATTCATTTAACAAGTTCCGCATCTCTTCAGCTGTATTCAATGTGTTAGAGCGTCTACGGATTTCTGCTGCATGGTGCATCCCTTTGAAGTACCAACCAATATGCTTTCGCATTTCCTTTACAGCTACATATTCCCCTTTTTCTTCGCAAAGCAATGCAAAGTGCCCAGCTATCATGGCAATTTTTTCATTGGAAGATGGAGATATGGGTTTTTGTTTTCCATGCCAAATGGCTAGGGCATCTCGGAAAATCCAAGGGTTGCCATAAGAACCTCGGCCAACCATGACAAAATCACACCCCGTATGTTCCATCAATCTTATAGCATCTTCTCCTGTGAAAACATCACCGTTTCCAATCAGAGGAATGGATATTACCTCTCGGACAGCTTTGATCATATCCCAATCGGCCTTGCCTGAATAGAACTGTTCTCGCGTGCGTCCATGAACGGTCAGGGCGGAAGCACCGGCATCTTCCACTATTTTAGCGACTTCTAACACGTTTTTTGTGTTGTCATTCCATCCAAGACGGGTTTTGACCGTTACAGGCTTGGAAGAGGCCCTGACCACAGCCTTAACAATATCACCTATTAACGATGGGTTCTGCATGAGAGCCGAGCCATCGCCATTCTTAACCACCTTTGGTACGGGGCAACCCATATTGATATCCAATATTGCATTAGGACGGTCATTTAACTTATCCGCGGCCCAAGCCATTACATCAGGCTCAGAACCAAAAATCTGATAAGCTACAGGCTTTTCGTCATCATATAGGGCAAGAAGGCGTTCTGTGGCCTTGTCATTGTAATACAAACCTTTGGCACTAACCATTTCGGAATACACCATCCCTGCCCCTTGCTTCTTGCAGATGCGCCTAAACGGGGCATCGGTATAACCCGCCATAGGTGCTAGGAGAAAAGGATTATTTAGTTTTACGTTGCCGATGGACAACCTGCCCTTATTTATTTTTGTCATAGATTATTTTTAGTCCATCCAGAGTTAACATTTTATCCACACAATTGATACAGTCGGTTTCAGCTGCGATCATAGTAGCAAATCCGCCTGTTGCAATGACAGTTACATTGCTATCTCCCGTAATCTCCGCCAGCTCTTTTTTCATCTTCTCTACGAGATAGCTCACAAGACCAACATAGCCGTACACAAGCCCAGACTGCATGCTTTCGCTGGTGGTCTTACAGATGACTTGATTGGGGGTCTCAATGTCCACACGTGGCAATTTGGCTGTTTTTTCAAACAGAGCCTCACTAGAAATTTTCAAACCTGGTGCAATGGTGCCCCCAAGGTATTCTTGCTTTGCCGTCACAGCACAAAACGTAGTGGCAGTACCAAAATCTACAATGATCAGATTGCCCGCATATTTGGCAGTAGCAGCCACGGCATTGACAATTCTATCTGCTCCAACTTGCTTTGGATTGTCATATTTTACAATGATTCCGGTTTTGACACCAGGACCTACTACAGTAGCTTGTTTGTTAAAATACTTAGTAGACATGTGCTGCAAAGTGAATAAAAGAGAAGGCACTACGGTAGAGATAATCACATCCTCCACGTCGAAAAGGCTCAATCCCTCATACTGAAAGAATTGGTGAATGACCATGCCATACTCGTCAGCACTTCGGTTCTTATCCGTCTCAAGACGCCAATTGTGCACCAGCACATCTTCTTTATATACACCTAAAACAATATTCGTGTTTCCCACATCGAATGCTAATAGCATGATTTTTATCCTCGCTAGTTACAGAAATAATAATACATCAAACCTACCCTTCCATATTGGCAGGGTCTTTTCTTTTGATTTTTTTAGTCGTGGTCTTAATGAATTCATCCTTACGTACTGTTACTTTACGAATGCGCTTATACACGGCGCCTTTCTCATTGTACGCATCGACAACATTTTTTATCAGCTCGCTGACTTTCTCGTCAGAAATACCTTTGCCGAACTCCTCGTAGATATTTTCGTAGTCTGGGCGAACGGTTATAGCAACTATTGTGTCTTCTTCACGATCAGAATAAGTCCCATATACAAAGGATTCTTCAACATATTTGCTGTCGTTAATATAGAACTCAAGCTCTTCTGGGTAGATGTTCTTGCCAGTTTTGGTTACGATTACGTTTTTCTGTCTGCCGGTAATATAAACAAATCCTTCTTTATCTATAAATCCAAGATCGCCAGTGTAGAACCAACCGTCTTTCAGAACTGCGGCTGTACGTTCTGGATCATTGTAGTAGCCAAGCATCACATTAGGTCCACGGCAAATAATCTCACCAATACCATCTTCAGTTTGATCTACAATCTTAACCTCAACCATGTGGCAAGGCAGTCCAATAGAACCAGCTTTTTTATACGTGTCTACATAATACGGTGTAGCAGCTACAAGAGGCGCGCACTCTGTGAGACCATACCCCTGAATGAACTTAAATCCTAAATCTTCAAACCCACGACATACGTTAGGGTCGATAGCAGCAGCACCAGACACCACAGTAGAAAGTTTGCCTCCAAATTTCTCGTGAATCTCTTTGAATAGTTTTTTACTTACGTCAAAGTTGCCATTGATGGATTTTAACTTACGGTTAACAGCGGCCGCCTTGCGGACTGTCCCAGATTTACCCTCTTTTTCTACGCTTTTCCATATCTTTTTGTACAACGTTTCAAATATAAGCGGAACACCAATTACTACGGTCGCTTTAATCTCCACAATGTTTTTAGCAATGTATTTTAGCCCTTCACAGAAGGCAATAGAGGACCCAGCGTAGAGAGGGGTCATAATACCAGCAGAGCACTCAAATGTATGGTGTATTGGCAATATAGAAAGCAGCCTGTCACTTGGTGATAGATTCACCACGCGAGCAGCGGCCATAACGGTAGAAGCAATATTTTGGTGGGACAACATAACACCTTTGGAAGCCTCTGTAGTTCCAGAAGTGAATAGCAAAATGGAAAAGGCTGTAGGGTCAATCACGGCATCAATAAATCGTCTATCACCTGCTTCAAGGCAAGCAGCACCTACCTTCAGCAACTTTTCAAACGATACAGCATCTTCTACCAAGTGAGATTGTACTTCATAGTTAAACAAAGAGGAGTCGCTTTCAGGTGACAAATCTACCTTATAACGAATTTTAGCGTCAGCAAAGTACTTAGCAAAGTTCTCTGTATAGAAAACGCCTGCACAGCCTGCATTTGCAATCTGAACCAACATTTCCTCTTTGCCGATTTCCTTATCTAAGGGAACAATAATGCCAACCCCATTGGTCACAGCCAAATAAGTCACCACCCATTGGTAACAGTTCTCGCCTACGACTGCGATTTTCTCGCCCCTAAGTCCCATATCTATAAGCTTTGTCCCTAAGCAGTCAACATCCCTCTTCAGCTGCCTATACGTGATGGGTTTGTACTTACCGCCTCTTTCGTCCTTTACGTGAAAAGCTGGTAATTTTCCATACAGCTCCGCGCTGCCATCTAGCATATCTTTCAGATCAGCGATTTGTCGCAAGTTCGTTATAGTTTTTTTAGCCAAAGTAACATCCCTCCTCTTAAAATAAAATATCTTAAAAACAAGTGTAAGTATAGCACATTTTACGTCTCAAAACAATAAAAAACCAATGGAAAATTTGGGTTTACAGCTGATTAATCCTTGACAAAATGAGCATACTAGCGTATAATATTTGCCATATGTATGCCTGATTTAATAAGGCACGAAAAGGAGATATAGTCAATGTCTGAAGAAGTTTTACTAACCAAAGAAGGTTTTGAGAAGATCGAAACAGAATTAGAGATGTTAATCACAGTTAAACGTAAAGAAGTGGCGGAGAGAATAAAGGAAGCCATTTCTTATGGAGATATTTCAGAAAACTCAGAGTATGATTCTGCAAAAAACGAGCAGGCCGAACTAGAAGAACGAATCAACAACTTGGAGAATAAATTAAGAAAAGCTAAAATCATCAATGAAGATGATATTTCCCTAGATTTTGTGAACCTTGGGTTGAAAGTCGATTTGCAAGATATGAAGACAAAAGATGTTGATACTTTCATCATCGTAGGCTCTACAGAGGCGGATCCTTTTGAGGGTAAGATTTCCAACGAATCACCAGTAGGAGCAGCACTGATGGGTAAAAAGGTTAAAGACAAAGTTGAAATCATAGTGCCAGATGGAGTTGTTAAATACCAAGTCATGAAAATCTATAGATAATAAACAAAAGAAAAATATTTACCATACGAAAGGGGACCTACAATGCATTGGTCAGAAGAAATTGCCCAAAGGATAATAGATAGAAATCCAAACAAAGAAGAATATGTATGTGCAGCAGGAATCAGCCCATCTGGTTCTATTCACATTGGTAACTTTAGAGATATTGCTACAAGTTATTTTGTTATGAAAGCACTGCAAAAAAAGGGCAAAAAAGCCAAATTGCTTTTTTCGTGGGATGAGTATGATAGACTGAGAAAAGTTCCTGTGAATGTATCTGTGGTAAGACCAGATTTAGAGAGCAGCATTGGAAAACCATATACTGATGTAGAGGATCCATTTGGCTGTTGTGGAAGCTATGCCAAACACTTTGAGAATGAATTTGAAAAGTCTATTAAACGTTTTGGAATAGATATGGACTACAGGTATCAGACAGAAATGTACCGTTCTGGTGTATATAAAGACCATATCATTACGGCGCTAAAGAAAAGAAAAGAAATTTTTGATATTTTAGATAGTTTTCGCACACAAGATGCAGAAGAAGGACAACGGGATAGATACTATCCTGCTACTATTTATTGTCCAACTTGTGCAAAGGATACCACCACCATACATGCATTATCTGAAGACTGCACAGTGGCGGAATATACTTGTGCTTGCGGGCACAAAGGCTCTTTCGACTTTACCAAAGACTACGACTGCAAACTAGCATGGAAAGTAGACTGGCCAATGCGCTGGATGTATGAAGGTGTGGATTTTGAACCAGCAGGAAAAGATCACGCCAGTCCTACGGGTAGCTTTCAGACTAGTCGCATTATTGCCGAAAAGATATATGGGTTCCAGGCGCCTATGTTCCAAGGCTATGAGTTTATTGGAATCAAAGGCAGTACAGGTAAAATGTCTGGGTCAACAGGACTGAATCTAACCCCAGCTACTCTACTGGATATTTATCAGCCAGAAGTTATATTATGGCTTTATTCTAAAACCGATCCAACCAAAGCCTTTGATTTCTGCTTTGATGACGGCATTCTTCGCCAATACTTTGAGTTTGACAAGATGCTGACTGAGTATAGAAATAGCAAAGAAGATCCATATATCGAAGGCATTATGTATAATACGGTGATTAAGGGGAGAGAAAACATAGAGACTGTGCCTATGGCATTGTTGGTATCCCTAGGATCAGTGGTAGACTTTAATGTACCAATGCTAGAAATAGTATTTGATAAAATAGGCACACCATACAAAGAAGCCAACTTTGGAGAGCGTCTTGGACTGGCTAAATATTGGCTAGAGCAATGCGCGCCGGAGAATGTAAATAGAATTAGAACCACACGAAACTTTGAAGTATATAATACACTTACAGAAGAAGAAAAGAAGGAAATTGTTCTTCTTCATGAATATCTATTGTCAGATGGATATAGTTTAGATGAGCTAAATCAATACTTATATGCCATTCCTAAAAAAGTGTTTGGCGAGGACATCGAAGATAAAGTTCGCAAAAAATACCAGAGTGAATTTTTTAGCAAAGTATACCAACTGCTTATAGACAAATCAGCAGGGCCAAGATTATACTTATTCTTATTTGCCATTGAAAAACAAAGCTATGTCAAGCTGTTAGACTTTAGCGCTCCTCAGACCGATGAGGAGAAACAGGCGGAAGAGCAAAATAAAGCGAAGGCAGAGGCTGAAGAGCAAAAGGCTAAGGAAGACGAAGCGAAAGAAATCAACACAAAAGTGGCGGATATAAAGCCACAAGTAGAGATTGATGATTTTGGTAAGCTTGACCTAAGAGTTTGTAAGGTTACAGCCTGCGAAGAAGTAAAAAAATCAAGAAGTTGTTTAAAACTTACATTATTTGATGGAATTAGGACAAGAATAATTGTCTCTAGCATAAAAGAATACTACAAGCCGGAAGAGTTAGTGGGCAAGAAGATTATTGTCATTGCCAACCTAAAACCAGCTAAATTGGTAGGAATCCAAAGCGAAGGCATGCTCCTTGCAGGATCCAATGATGCATGTGGATGCAAAGTAGTATTTGTAGACGATGCATTACCGGAGGGCACTAGAATATCTTAGTTCAATAAAGAAGCTTGCCAAACTGGCGGCTTCTTTTAAATAATTTTAAAAAGGAGGTAAGCACATGAAAAGCATTACAGTAAAGCAACTTTTTCAAGACTACGCACAGTTTGCAGACAAAGAAGTTTGCGTGCAAGGATGGACGCGTACACACAGAAATTCAAACAAATTCGGATTTATCGAGATCAATGACGGTAGCTGTTTTAAGAATATACAGGCCGTATACGAAGAGGGGCTGACAGATAATTTTGACGAATTGGCCAAGATTACAACAGCATCGTCGTTAACTGTAGTCGGCACATTGGTGCTTACACCAGAGGCAAAGCAAGCATTTGAGATAAAAGCCAAAAGTGTGATCATCGAAGGATTAGCAGATTCAGATTATCCATTACAAAAGAAAAGACATAGCATGGAGTACTTGCGCGAAATCGCCCATCTTCGTCCAAGGGGCAATACGTTTTCAGCAGCATTTAGGGTTAGATCCTTAGTCGCCCATGCCATCCATATATTCTTTCAAGACAAAGGGTTCGTATATGTCCACGCACCACTTATAACGGGAAGCGATGCAGAGGGTGCAGGAGAGATGTTTGGCGTTACAACACTAGACATGACAAACCCGCCACGCACGCCAGATGGAAAAATAGATTTTTCACAAGACTTCTTTGGAAAATCAGCCCACTTAACAGTAAGTGGACAACTAAACGTAGAGGCGTTTTGCATGGCATTTAGAAATGTATATACATTCGGACCTACATTTAGAGCAGAAAACTCTAATACAGCAAGGCATGCCTCTGAATTTTGGATGATAGAGCCAGAAATGGCTTTTGCAGAGCTTTCAGATGATATGGAAGTAGCAGAAGAAATGATCAAGCATATTATCAGCTATGTGATGGAAAAAGCCCCAGACGAGCTAGCTTTCTTCAATGAATTTGTAGATAAGACATTATTAGATAGACTGAACAATGTGATTAGCAATGAGTTTGGCCGCCTAACATATACAGAGGCTATCGAACTATTAGAAAAATCAGGCAAAAAGTTTGAATATCAAGTGAAGTGGGGTATCGACCTTCAAACAGAACATGAGAGGTACTTGACAGACGAGGTATATAAAAAACCTGTATTTGTAACAGATTATCCAAAGGATATTAAGGCTTTCTACATGAGACTCAATGAAGATGGTAAGACCGTTGCCGCTATGGACTTGCTGGTGCCAGGCGTGGGCGAAATCATTGGAGGTAGCCAAAGAGAAGAGCGATATGACCAATTGGTCGAAAGAATGGAAGCCCTAGGTATGGAAGTAAAAGATTACTGGTGGTATATGGACCTACGAAAATATGGAACAGTAAAACATGCAGGCTTTGGGCTAGGGTTTGAGAGAATGATTATGTATCTGACAGGAATAGCCAATATCAGGGACGTATTACCATTCCCAAGGACGCCAAACTCGGCAGATTTTTAGGTTTATGAAAACTTTTTTGACAGCTATTATAATGGCATTACTGGTTACAATCTCTTTTCCTCTTACGAGTTTAGCTTCACAAGAGGAGGATACTGTAATCAGTTTTGCAGCGCCTATAGACAATCAGTATTATTTGGAAAGGGTTATTTATAAAGCATTGAAGCAACTAGGATATGAGTCTGCATTTACTGCTTTTCCAATGACAACTGCCATTATAACAGCTAACGAAGGAGATTTAGATGGACTTACAACCCAAGGACCAGAATTAGGAAGCAAATATAAAAATTTGATTAGAGTAGATTCGGCTATCACGAAGGTTCGCTTCCCCGTCTATATAAGACAAGGGGACAGCAAAGTCTTTACTGATTGGAAAGATCTTTCGGGGCTTGTGGTAGGAACCCTACAAGGCAAGGACTATATTAATAACCACTTGCCCCAAAATATAAAAAAGCAAATAACAAAAAAGGACTGGCCAGAGCTAATTAGAGCATTAGAGCTGGGTGAATGTGACGCCATCATAATGAGTCAAGTTTATCCATACTTGGAAGAAGATCAAGAGGTCATTGATCAGATGGAAATTCCAATTACCATCAAAGAGGCAGGGGTATTCGACACACAAAATAGTTATATCTACTTGAATAAAAAGTATGAAAGCCTATGTCACGAATTAGCTAGCAAACTAGATGAAATGAAGGCAAATGGCGACTATCAGAAAATTATTCGCGGCGATGATGATCCATTTGATCATTTTGATGTATTATTTTTGACCTCCTATGGCGCTGATGCAGTCTGGCAACAAGAAATCGAAGAAGGCATCAAATCGCAACTAAACACGAAGGAGATCAACGAAAGCACAGTATCTCTTAATGCAAGACATATTTCTGACATTTCATCAAGAGATAGGCTAGTCATACAGACCATTAGGGCTAGTATGATGGAGCACCTATACAATATAATTGTTGTTACAGACAATGAGGCATTAGAATTTATCAACAAATATTATTATACACTTTTCAATGAAATCCCAGTTGTCTTTTGTGGGATCGAAAACTACAATGAAACAATGACAAATGCGCTGTCAGGTCGGATATATACAGGGGTTCTGGAGGAGCCTAGTGCCTTTGAAACCATGGAAGAAATGCTCAAACTTTTCCCAGATACAAAGGAAATTTTTGTAGTAAATGATTATTCAAGAGAAGGCACCAGATGGAGAAGGATTATAGCTAAAGCGGGGGAAGATATTAACAGCACCCGTGAGAATAAGATTAAAATTACCCACAACCAAAAGGCTGATTTAGCGGGCTTGATGGAGGAGGTCAATGCTGTTTCTGGAGAGACCCTAATCCTCACGGGAAAGTATGTTTTTGATGATAAAGGCACCTACTATAGGCAATTTGAATTTTACCCAAAGTTGGTAAAACATGCACAAGTTCCTATTTTTGGGCTACTTGGAACAAGCATAGGGTTTGGAGCATTGGGTGGCAAATATGACATGCCAAAAGACCAGGGAGTAAGTGCAGGGAAGATTGCAAAGCAAATACTATTTGAAAATAAAACCCCTCAGGATTTTCCCATTGGAAAGTTAGAGCAAGGCAATGCGTGGGTATTTGACCATAAAGAGATGGAAAAATATGGATTATCAGAGGACCGTCTTGCACAAGATGTAGGGGCGTTTAGGTTAGTCAATGAAGAACTGCCGTTCTATGAGAAAGACCCTATTGGTGCCACAATTATACTATTTCTATTTATATCAATTATTGCAATAGCGGCGGCGGGTATTGGATTTTATCGTGCTATGAGGGCGAAAAACCAGGCGATTAAGAACGAGATGGAGATTGCTGAAAGCGAAAGAATTAATACTGAAAAAGCAATGTTAAATCTTGAACAGGCCATGATAAGCCTAGAACTTGTAACAGAGGAGCAGATAAAATATCAGTACAAACTTGAACGTGTGCAAGCAGAATTGCAAAAGGTAGTAGATGATACGCCAGTGGCCACGATCGTAATAAAACCTGACAACAAGGGACTTGTATTTGCCAATATTGCCGCAGTAGAATTGTTTGAATCAGATAGCAAGCAAAACTTGATTGATTGTGACACAGACTTGCTGATGGAAGAATACCAACCGAATGGTGAGGTATCTGCCGAAAAGCGGAGGGCGCATTTGCAAAGGGCTATTGAGCTAGAAGAGAAACATACATGGGAGTTCACGTACAAAAGCATGAAAGGCAAAATCTTTGATGCAAGAATACAGGGAAGCCACATTTTATTTAATAATGAATCATGCATTATTGCGTCCATTATTGATATAAGCAAAGAAAATGCGCAAAACACAATGTTGATGCGTGCGGCAGAAAAAGAAAAAGACGCAAATCAGCTTAAAAGCAGATTTTTGGCCAATATGAGCCATGAGATTAGAACACCGATGAATGCCATTATTGGGTTATCAGAGATTGCTATGAGGCGTTTTGAGGAGTCAGAGGTCATTGATCCACTTCGCAAAATTAATACTGCGGCAAGCTACTTATTACAAATTGTAAACGATATTTTAGATTTCTCAAAAATAGAAGCAGAGAAGTTGGACCTCCTTGAAGAAGAATTTAACTTAGGGGAGGTCATAAATAGTGCGATTATAATGACAAATGAAAAAATAGGGTCAAAGCCAATCAAGTTGTCGGCAAAGGTGGACCCAGATGTGCCATATGATTTAATGGGAGACAAATCCCGTGTCTGGCAAATTCTCAAAAATATTCTGGACAATTCGGCAAAATACACCCAAGAAGGCCATATTACATTATGGGTCAATGCAAACCATGACAAAAATGCTGATAAAGTATTGTTAACATTTAAGATAGAAGACACTGGCTTGGGAATGACAAAGGAACAATTGGACTTATTATACAATCCTTTTGAGCAATTCCATGTGGAAGGTAAATCCATAGGCGCGGGGACAGGGCTAGGAATGTCTATTACCAAACAAATCATAGATTTGATGCATGGGCAACTCATTGTGGAAAGCGAAGTGAACAAAGGCACTACGTTCATAGTGGAGATAGAGGTTGCAAAGGCAGAGAACTATAAGACCAAATCAGAATACGAGGATGTGGTAGCGCATCCGAAAAAAATAGAAACGTATGCCACGTTCCCAGAAGCCCAAATCCTGATTTTTGAGGACAATGACATTAACAGAGAGGTCATCGCAGGTACACTGGAGGTATTTGGCATTATCGCAGATTTTGCGGAAAATGGCGAAATTGGAATTGAAATGCTGGAACAAAAGCACTATGACCTAGTGTTTATGGATTTGATGATGCCCGTAATGGACGGACATAGGGCTACAAAGCACATTCGTGAAAGTGGAAAGGATTATTCCAATATACCTATTGTAGCCATGACGGCCCACGTAATGAAAGAGGAAATAGCCAAATGCCATGAGGAGGGAATGAATTCTCACGTAGGAAAACCAATCATAATTAAAGAAATATATGAGAGACTATTAGAATTTTTGCCAGAATATAGGGTTAAATTTTAATGATGAAAGCTAGCTAGCGTGCGCCTATGTACCTTGCTAGCTTTTTCTTGTCTTTTAGCCAATACAGGCGTATAATAAAATCACAAAGTTATTATGAGGAGGTCCAATTATGAAAGGCTATTCAAGTGACAAAATTAGGAACGTTGCATTAGTAGGACATGCTAGTTGCGGAAAAACTACATTTGCAGAGGCGGCATTATTCAACACAGGACAAATCAGCAGAATGGGTAGAATCGAAGATGGTAATACGGTTGCAGATTATGACAAGATGGAAATCGAAAAGAAAATTTCTATTGGAACATCAATTGTGCCAGTAGAGTGGAATGGAACCAAAATTAATTTTGTAGATACACCTGGTTATTTTGATTTCGTGGGGGAAGTTAAATCTGCCATGAGAGCGGTAGAAGCAGCACTAGTATTGGTAGATGCTTCGGCAGGCGTGCAAGTAGGGACCGAGAAGGCTTGGGATCTAGTTCATTCAGATATGCCAGCATTTTTTTTAGTAAATAAGATGGATAAAGAGAATATAGACTTTGATGCTATTTTAAATAGCCTAAGAGAAAAATTTGGAAAGAAAATGGCGCCATTTATGTTGCCTATCATGGAAGCAGACCACCTGGAGGGGTTTGTGAATGTGGTGGATCTAAAGGCTTATAAATTTAAAGACCAAGGCTTTGCAGAGATGCCAATGCCAGAGGGAATGAAAGATACAATTCAGGCCAACAGAGATATGTTGATAGAATCTGTGGCAGAGACTGACGAAGCATTGATGGAAAAATTCTTCAACGGGGAAGAATTCACCACCGAAGAGGTCCACAAAGGTTTACATAATGGTATATTGGCAGGTAGCATAGTGCCCGTGATGGTATGCTCATCACTAAAAGTTATTGGTATCAGCGCCTTGATGGATATGATATGTGAATATGTACCAACCCCACCAGAGCACAAAGACTATACTTGTTTAGACGACAAGGGTGAGCAGCATGTTCGCAAATGTGGTGATCCAAATGACAAGACAGCTGCGTTTATATTTAAAACAATCGTAGACCCATTTGTAGGCAAAGTATCACTGGCAAAAGTCATTTCAGGCAAGCTAGTGGCAGGATCAGAATACTACAATCCACAAGCTGACAAATCAGAGAAAATCGGAAATCTGCTCTATTTGAGAGGCAAAACCACAGAGGCCACAACCGAAGCAGTAGCTGGTGACATAGTGGCCATGCCAAAGCTTCAGTTTACACAGACAGGAAATACGTTGTGTGATAAAAGCAACCATGTAAGATTCCCAGAAATATTCTTCCCAGAGCCTTGTTTGTTTATGGCAGTAGAGCCAAAAGCAAAGGGCGATGATGAAAAAATCAGTTCAGGGCTTCACAAACTATTAGAAGAGGATCCATCGTTTACTCTTACCAGAAATGTAGAGACTCATCAAACATTAGTTGGCGGGCAAGGGGACATTCATGTTGCGACTATTGTGGCTAAGTTAAAAGAAAAATTTGGCGTGTCAGCCACACTACATGATCAGAAGGTGGCCTATAGAGAGACGATCAAAGGCAAATCCGATGTACAAGGCAAGCACAAAAAACAATCAGGCGGCGCAGGGCAGTATGGAGATGTTCGTATTCGATTTGCTCCTAGCACAGAGACGTTTGAGTTCACAGAAGAATTATTTGGCGGATCAGTACCAAGACAATACATTCCGGCTGTAGAAAAAGGCATACAAGACTGTATGAAGCATGGCGTTTTGGCGGGATTCCCAGTGGTTAACATAAAAGCTACACTTTATGATGGATCGTACCATGATGTAGACTCAAATGAAATGGCATTTAAAATCGCTGCGTCCCTTGCATATAAAGAAGGTATAAAGCAGGCAAAACCAGTGATTCTAGAGCCTATTGTGCATGCAGAAATCTGTGTACCAGAAGAGTACATGGGGGATGTAATGGGAGATATGAATAAACGTCGTGGAAAGATATTAGGAATGGAGCCATTTGGAAGCGGACAAAAGATTATGACTGAAGCACCTATGTCAGAAATGGTTAAGTACGCCATAACACTTCGATCTATGACACAAGCGAGAGGTAGCTTCGCTATGAGATTTGTTAGATACGAGGAGTTACCAGGGCATTTAGCTGATAAAGTTATTGCAGAGGCTGGATTTAAGCACGAAGATTAAATTCTTAGCATTAATATAAAATTTTTACTATAAATGTATCACAATTTATGATAGAATCTAGTGTGGATAATGAAGGAGGTACAGCGTGGGAAAATTAGATTCATTAAGAGATATGGGTATTAATATAGATGCTGGATTAGAAAGAATGCTAGGAAAAGAAGAACTGTACTTAAAACTACTTAGGTCTTTTGTTGCAGGAACGTATATTCAAGTTGTATCAGCAGAAATCGAAAAAGCGTTGCTGGCTCCTGAAAACCTAGAAGAGGTTAAAAAAGCCGCTCATACTATCAAAGGTGTTGCAGCCAATCTTGAATTGACAGATATTTTTGAATTATCCAAGAATATGGAGACTTTTATGAAATACGGCGATTTAGCATCGGCGACTCCGTTGTTGCCCCAATTAGAAAGCAAATATAATGAGCTCAAGCAAAGAGTAGATATGATAGAATAAAGCAATTGAAAACCCGAAGCCATTTTTGGCTTCGGGTTTTTTGCGCGTTCTTTAAAAATAAGTCAGTATCACAGTCTTTTTTTGACGCCAGATATCAGTTTTATATTATCCTTTACATGTTGACGCTCTTCAGGAAACAAAAGTCTATACTGATGCAATAGTTCAGCCTCATCCTCATTTAGATCAAACGTACTCCTTGGCTCTATTTTATCCTTATTCACTGTATTACCTATTAGAAATTCAACAGTAGTCTCCAAGGCAGTCGCCAGCTTCACGCACATCTCGAAGGATGGCTCTGTCTTATTATTCTCATAACTCTCTATACGTTGCTGATATGATCCTACCATTTCACCCAGTTGTTCCTGGGTTAAGCCGCGCTCTTCTCTTAAAGATTTTAAATTTTTCATATTTGTTCTCCCGTTAGTAATATTTTAACAACTTTTATGCGTAATTACTAAAACGAAAAAGATGTACACAATTACACAATAATGATGTAAAAGATACATGCGGAATGTGTGAAACTAGGTAGTCTTTTTACCTAGGAAAGCGTCCATGGTATCACTAATTATTTTTCTCTCATCGGGATTAAGAAATCTAAATTTTTTAATCGCACTCGCCTCTTCTTCATTAAGATCAAAAGGCGCGATCACTTCAATCTTATGACGAATATCAGTATTCCCTAGCAGATAATCTACTGAGGTATCAAATAGATTTGCCATGGCGCGCAAAGTTTCGTTATCAGGCTCATTATAACCTTTTTCATAACGACATATATTTTGCTGGCTACTTTCAAGTATTTGAGCAAGCCGTTGTTGGCTTAATCTTTTTTCTTCCCGTAACGTTCTTAGATTCTTCATATCAATAACTCCTATGCAATTAATTTTAACAAGTTTTAAGAGTAATTGATAAAACTGAATATTCGTTATTGTCAACACACAAAATGTGTAATACAATACAGTTAATAGGAGTGTGAACATGAAAATATATAGAAGTTGCGCAATAGCGCTAATATTGGTGGCATTATCTGCTGTACCAACAGACACAAAAAATAGAAACGCAGAAGCACAAATAGAAGATTTTTTTCAGATTAGCAGGTTGCAAGACCCAGATGTTACAAATCGTCCGCTTAGGATTACCATATCTGATAGTGGGCGGGTGATGATCAACATGGAAGAAAGGGTTATAATATTCGATGGGTGCAAATAACCAAAATGTTATTGGGGACGGTTCTAAACAACGGACCAATTGGTCAGTTATTTGGAACCGCCCCAATTTCACAGTTAAGACTTAGGTAAAATGTGATGATAGGCACATTTACTTAAGGTCAAATTGCAATTGCTCCGCTGCTTCTGCTTCTTTCAAGTCTCTTTCAAAGGACTGAAGAGCTTCTTGCCGGGCATCGTTACGAGCTTTTAACTCACGAAGCCTATGCGGGTCATCGGCTAGAGCCATTAACTCGCTAGAAAACTCCATATTGTATTTTGTGTTTTGTATGCTATCGTGGATGCGGGTTGCCTTAGACTTTTGATTAGCCAAGTATTCTACAATGTTAAAATCAGATGGTGAATTATCGAACTTACCAGACTGAATCTGCTCTATGGCTGATTCTAGCGCAATCTCGTAATACTGCTCAGGGTTTTGGTGCTGACTTTCGCCACTGCCAAAACCAGCGCTGGATGCTACCACATGATCCTGAGTTGCCCAATTGGCCATATGACCATAGGCATTTTTTGCTTGCTCAATTAATTTATCTCGTTTACTATTCATAACATCACTCCCTTACTTAATTGGTAAAAATAGTGTTGTCAGAAAACCATTTTATATGCATAAAAGCCCGTAGTTTTATTGGTGACCATATTATATATGCAACCATCATAAATGTAAATACACAACGAAAAACTGCTGTGTTTCTCAAATCAAAAGTGGTAAAATAGTATAAATTGGACTAAAGTAGGGGGTTGATTGGAATGCCTAAAAATGAAGCAGAACATTAGTTATAGATACGTTACAAGATAAGAGGATTTCATATAAGATAACGACGCATCAAGCTGTTCATATCGTCGAAGATAATTTGATAGTGTTATTGAAACATTTGCCTGTGTGGGCGTGCACCCAAATCACAATGCAGCAACCGTTTGGATTACATTCAAGGACCTAAGGCGGGTAATAGAGGAGCATGGGAATACAGTTAGGCTTATTACACTGTAGACATGGATTTAAAGGAGGGAACAGTATGAGTTCGAGGCAAAGACCTAGAAGATATCAAAAAGAAGAGACGCAAAGCTCTGGGAGAATAAACCGCGGAGCCATTGCAAAATGCATTGTTGCAGTATTGATTTTGTTTATTATATATGCTTTCGTTAGCGAACCTCACAATGTATTTGACGATGAGCAAGTTATAGCCTATAGGGCAGCAGAATTTATGGTGTTTTCTATAATATCGCTTATGATTTTCTTAGGCGTGTGCTTGGCTCAGAGGGATGCCAAAGAAGAATTCAGCTTGAAACTATTAATATTAGCTGTTGTGGTTTTTCTGGGTTTTGCTTTTGTTAAGAATATGATAGGGGACTTTGAACATCAGATCCTGACGAAAACTGAAGTTACAAAATATCATTTTTTTACTCAAAAAAAACAAATATTGCCCCTTGCAGAGGCTGAGTCGGTTAGAATCAGAGGTGACGAAGAATTTCGCCCTAAAAGGGTGGATACGCCTCAAATGTTCTATGAAATAGATTTTAGCGGCTATAGGCATGCTTCTTTTGAATTTTCGGATTTTAGAAGTGCTGATGATTTATTTGCTCTTGATGAAATGTTAAAAGACTTGCCAAAAGAAATAGAAAATGAAGAAGATTTAGAAAGATTTATCAATAGTTATGACTTTTCGGAAGAGGAATTATCCAAACTTGAACACATGATGTACGAATAAATTTATGCTAGCACAATCTGTTGAAATGGAGGAGAAAATGGAAGGCGATTTTCGATATGGAATATGGGGAATGTACAAATACGAGGTGCAACCCCTTGAAACTGCGGATATGACAGAACCGGATCCTGAGGATTCGGATGATGTTGCTTTTTATAGGACAGTTGCGATGGAACTTGAAACCGTGGTGGCTTATCATTTTGATGAAATGGGTTGTTTGAACGAGGGTGTGCTTTACTTTGACCCCTCATATGATGAGTTTGAAGAGTATCTTAGAGATTTCCGAAGAATTAAGGGGATTTTGACAGAAGAATTTGGCCCTTCAAAAGAAGAACTATTGGGCGAATCTGATGAAATTTGGGAAGTGGACCCATCAGAATATGAACTTGATTCGTATGATCAAGCAGTACTGAATGATGATTTAATTTATTACTGTGAGTGGATAACGGAGCGCACTAGCATTGGATTGGCTCTTGAGGGAGGGGACGATGGCTACTTAATGGAGATAGTCTATAGAGACATCAATGCCATAGACGAGATAGATGCTGAATACGATGAAGCGGAAGCGGACTCTGCCATTAGCAGATTACAAACTTGGATAACAGCATTGACCATTCAAAAAAAAATACTACTATTTTTCATGGTGGTATTAATAGGGTTAGTTGGATTTTTTGGAATAGAATATATTTACTGGAAAATATATGTTGAACCGGAATTCCCAATCGCGGAGATTGAGGATGGGTTTCGCTCAGGTGTATGGGGTGTGACGCCAGAGCAGATCAAAGAAAGTGAAACTGCAAATTTGCTAGAGGATCTTAAAGACTATCCCAACGTGTATGAAATGCTCATCTATCAAGTTCAATATTTAGGATATGAGATGGAGGCAAGGTACGTATTTGATGAAAACGTTGGTTTGTATTTTGGTGGCTATTCAATAGAGCTTTCAGAGCAGAGCAATATAGAAGAGTATCAAAAAATAAGAAAAGAACTTTCGGAAGAGTATGGCGAACCAATCGCAATTTTTTCAGACAACCCAAATCAAATTGCAAATGAAGAAGTTTCAACCTGGTCAGATGACATTCCTGGATATTATGGGCTAGATTGCGAAATGATCTATGGCGCTGTGTGGGAAGATAACGATACTAGAATACAACTTTTAATTTACCGCGAGAAGGTGGGGGAGAAATTCATGGATATTGCATATACAAATATATAAGAGAAAACGGCTATCACACAATATCAGTGTAATAGCCATTACTTAATGTGCTAAATTATCTTCTTTTCACGTCAAACTCAGGATTGAAAGCATAGAAATTTTTAGAATCAAGCCTGTCAGTGGCAAGTCGTAACGATTCACCAAACCTTTGATAATGAACAATTTCACGTTCTCTTAAAAACTTAATTGGATCTCTTACGTCTGGGTCATCTATTAACCGTAATATATTATCGTAAGTTGTTCTGGCTTTTTGCTCTGCCGCCAAATCCTCATGGAGGTCTGTTAACACATCGCCCTTGGATTGAAAAGCACCAGCACTAAACGGAACACCAGTGGCATCAACTGGATAAATCCCAGTAGTATGATCCACATAATACGCTTCATAAGGCGTGCCTTTGATTTGATCAATAGTCAAGTTGCGGGTCAGCTGATGTACAATCGCAGAAATCATTTCCACGTGCGCTAATTCTTCGGTGCCTATATTGTTGTCGATATTGCGTATTTATATTTGATTTAACCTTTTAAATTGTTTATTGCATAGATCCATAAAATAATCTTTGTCTGTAATTACGTTCTGAATTTTTTCTAGAGCTATTTTATCTTCTTCATAATCAAGCCATAGTGTTAGATAACCCATATCGCCATACTTATTTACAATGTAATTATAGACCCTTTCAGTTTGCTCTAACAAAGTAAGGGTGGGGTATTTGCTAAACCCATATGCCAAAGCACGGGGAATTATTATATTAAGATCAAGGTTTCTATCTGCATGCGCCAAGACCTTTCCATAAATATTTCGTGGTTCTTTTACAGAAGAAGCTCTATGGTCTTCGACAGCTTCACACATCAAAAGTATTTGCTCGTTTGAAAACCAATTTGATAATGTGGAATCGTTCAGGAGCATTTGAGCAGATATTTTTTCGTGGGTTGCACGATCTTTCAACATGCCTAAGTCATGAAAGGCAGCGCATACATAAAGCAGTTCTTGATTAAGATTATAAATTTCACCCAACCTTAAGGCTTTATTTATAACATAGTGAATATGCTCTATGCCATGTGCTGAATCCAAATTTGTATATTGTATTAAAATTATTTTTTCAATGTAATCAACAATTTCTTTTCGTATTGTGCGCATTATGACCTCACTAAATCGGTAATATGTAATTGCATATTTGTTTCAATTTCAAGGTTTAAACTAAAAAAGTTATTCAAAATTAGCTTTGACCAACTATCGAAATCTCTACAACTTACAAGCGAAGATATTGATTCTATAGCGCCACTTCTACTTTTTATCGAAGTTTGCAATTCTTTCGAGTCCAATTTGAATTTAGTTATTTCAAAATCAATCTGGACAAGGTAGCAGACGGCTAAATGCTGTCTACTCTTGTGCATATCCTGCGAATAAATAAAGATTGGCTCAATTCTTTCGACATCAATATAGATACCGAGTTCCTCATGTACTTCTCGCTTTAATGCTTTTGAGCATACTTTTAGAAAGTTGTTTTTTTGACCATTAGAAAAGTCTTCATTACGTATATGTCCTCCAACATATGTCAAAAGTTTGTTTTTCTCTGGCGAATTTAAAGAAACAGAATCTGTTTTCTTTTTTACTAGTAAAACCTTACTACAATTTTTATCAGTAAGCACAGCTATGGGAATAGGCTGTATAAGTGCAATATTGTTTTCTACTTTAAACCTAGCGTCAAAATTCATAGTTAGGTCTTCAAGATAGGTAGTTATTCTTTTAGAAGATTTAGACTCCAATATGCTAATTAATTCACTTGAAGTCTCTATATAGCCAATTTGCTCATTCAAAAGAGATTTTAAAGCATTTAGTGCTTGAACAGTAACATCCATGGCAACTTGACTTTGAATCATATCGGTGGTATCCATAGAAATTATATTATGAAAGAACTGAGATTTTTCCCGTATTACAGTTTTAACTGCGTCGGAGTATTGAGCTAAAACTGTAGGGTTCATTATCGAACCTAGTTCATTGGTTAGTAGAGTTGCATACTCTCTCTCGATGGACTTTTCAGAGCTCGACGTAAAAGAGAAAACAATATCAATTCTTCCAACTAACTCCGTTTGCAACAGAAAATTTTCGCTAACAGACTTCATTTCGATCGCCATCCTGTTTTGATACCATAACCATTCGAACCAACAAAGAGAATCAAAAATGCCCCTATCTAGAATTACAAAATCACATTGATTTTTAGATGATTCTAAAATGCCAAGCAGCCCAGAAATTGTTGATGAAATAGTCCATAAATTGAACAGAGGACTTTGCTTGTCGCTTACAGGACAAATGCTAGCCCTTTCTTGTATAATTTCAACTGAAAAACCATTTCTTTTTAAGAATTGATGTAGCGAATTGATGCAAGAAGTTTTTCCTGATTTTGGAGAGCCGCTAAATTCTATAACAATAGGTCTACGCCTGCGATATAATTCTTTTAAATTTTTTATTTCATTTGCTAGACTTGTAAGCTCCTCTATTTTCCGAGCTCTATCACCATCAGTCATTATTTGTTCCTCCTTTTGAATTATCTAATGTTTTACTTATGATTTCTGAACTGAATAAATTGAATTTGTCAAGAATGTCCCCGATAGAAAAACCCACAATGCTCGAAATTAAAGCACATACATACAAAAATTTCTCATTAATTTCTGTAGACGGATTGGTTACAACAATAATGCCAGCCTTAAATGCAATTATAGCTATAATTGTAAATGCTGAGGCAAATAATGGTCTAAGGAAAAAATAAATAAAATTTCCCCAAATTGTACATTTTGCTTGTAAAGAAGCATCCTGCAAAAGGGAAATTCTCTTGTCGATAGATGCTTTATATAATTTTTTTAAATAATGAATGCTACAAAAAGTATTACAACATGACAACGAAATTATCAACGAATTAGGGAAGAGGGTTTCATCATTTATCGGTTGTAACAAAATAAATAAGGTTAGCGAAATGCCAAGAACTAGAAGTATAAAAAGATATACATATAGAGCTATAATAAGATTCTTTGTAAAATCATAGACTGTACCCGATTTTGTCATGTAAACCTCCAATCACACTATCACAAGCTGAAGCTGTGAAGTACCATTTCATTAATTTGAACTTGATATTTGTCTTTCTTCCCAAAAACCTCATACTTCACTCTAACCCCAAAAGGCACACAGCTAAGATAAATAACAAGTACATTATCATTATATATAACAATTCTATCTAAAATTTCCCTATAAAGCAACTCATTTGCACTATCAAACTCCATAATTTTACTAATTTCAGAGATATAGTTTTCAATGCCTTTAATCTGGCGGGCATGAATAACATTGATATTTTCAGCATCCGAAATCTGCTTTGTTAAAGTTTCAATTTCAGAATCGTAAAATTGTGTTTGTTGTTTCAAATCATCCTTACTTATAGTGCCATCAAGAACGAGGTCAATAGCACGTCGTTTCTTGTCAGTAAGCACCTCGATTTTGCCGTATAGGGGCTTAGTGTCAACATCAGTTTCTGTAGCCTGTACGGTTTTAATTTCGGACAAAAGCTCCTTTGTAATGTCGTCCTTGCTACTCTGAATATGCCGAAGTACATATCCCACGCACGAAAGCAATACTTTTTCATTAACAGAACTGCTATTACATCCAATTTCATTATTAAAAGAATCTACTTTAGCAGTGCCATGATTTGCAGCAGCATAACAACGCCAAGCCTTATAGGTGCTATTATCTTGTAGCTTTTTTGTTCGACTAACAAACCGCTGTCCGCACTCTCCACAAATGAGTTTCCCGCTACACCAGTAGCGATTAGAATGTTTTGTTTTTTGTTTGTCGCTAGGAGAGCGACGTTTCAATTCCGCTTGCGCCTTATCCCAAGTATCACGGTCGATAATTGGCTCGTGATGGTCTGTCAGGTAAACCACATCTTCATTACTACGGTTATACTTTTTTGTATGGCTCAAAAAATCGGGAGTATATGTTTTCTTTTGGCACAAATCGCCCACGTATTTTTCATTGCGAAGCACCCGTAAAATCACAGTATTAGACCACTCTTTCACCCGTTTAGGCTTTATACCTGTCTCGCGCAACTCTCTAGCAATAATGTGGGTTCCTTTTTCTTCTATGAGGAATTTGTGAAAGATAAGTTTCACCGTATCAACTTCGTCTGGGTTGATAATTAGTTTACCCTCACGCACAAAATATCCAAGCATATCACGACCGAAAACCACACCTTGCTCCATGCGACGTTTTTGACCCCATTTCACACGCTCTGAAGTTTTACGACTTTCCTCCTGTGCTATTGTAGCCATTATGGATAGTCTCAGTTCACCGTCCGAATCACGTGTGTCGATGTTGTCGTTCATAAAGAGAACGCCTACCCCAAGACTTTTAAGTTTTCTTGTGTGGGAAAGGGTATCGACTGTATTTCTAGCGAAACGGCTAACTTCTTTTGTAAGTATTAAATCAATCTTGCCAAGTGCTGCATCCTCAATCATGCGGTTAAACCCAGCACGCTTTTTCACGGAAGTACCACTAATCCCCTCGTCATAGTAAATTTCGCCCATCTGCCAGTGGCCATGATTGCTTATATACTCTGAAAAATATTTGATTTGCCCTGCAAGAGAATTTGCCTGATCCTCTTTATCGGTAGAGACACGGCAATATGCAGATACTCGAAGCTTGTCCTTCATAAAACAGTCCACCCCCCATTAAAAACATCGTTTCGCTTAGTATACCAAACGAAACGATGATGGGCAAGTTATTTTATTTGTTTTGCAACTGTAATAATGATTTTAGTTGCGTATCTGTCAAGAGTTCCTTTTTGTGCAACTCCTTATAAACACCTATTTTAATCGCCCGTGAAAATTCGTTTTGTTGTTCAGCAGACAATGAAATAACAACATCTGCATTATCAGTATTCAGGTTTTGTTCTTGCACCGTCTCGCCCCCAATCCCCTTTAATATATTCATATGAGCTTGTATACTTTCTAAATATCGTCAAAAGAAGTGCGGTTGAGGTTTTTCTCGTTCTGCTGACTAAGTTTGAGTTGATGCTTGATATCCTCTGGTATGCCGTCCACAAATTTCCTAAGTTCCGTGATTTCACCTTTAAGCTTTCCGATTTCAAGCTGTGTCTTGATTTTGTTTGCATTCCCGTCCTTTGCCTTTTGCGAAAGCTCTACATTTTCCTTTTCGAGATTGTCGATGCTCCGTTGATATTTCCGCAATTTGGCTTCAAATTTCTCCATTTTAGGAAACCACTTTTCAAGCATGTCAACCGCCATATCACGCTTTTTATTGGCATTTAAAGGGTTAATATCAGCAAGTTCTTTTCTGATTGCCACAGCCTCTTTTGACAGGCTCACACTCTGTTTAAATAGTGAAGTTGGAATATGCCGTCTACCAGTCTCCGATGCACTCTCTCCACGCTCTAAATCGAGGTAAACGCTTACCATGTGGGCAAAAAACTCATCTTGCCACTTGATAAGTTCCGACTTGTTGCCTATAATTTCTTTGGCGGTGAGCCTCCCGTCGATTGTAATCGGCGTAAAGCACAAGTGCATCACCAGTGTGAGAGGACGCTAGAATATATATTAGAAAATTCAGAATCAATTTTTTACAACCAGGATAAAACCTCGAAATTTTCATTATCCGCAGAGGACTTCTGCGATATTTACACTTTTTCTGTTACAATTGAAAATATTAATGCTTTTGCAGCTAGAGCAGAAAAATTGAGTTTTCTCAATATGAAGAGCAACTCTATTGCCATTTCGTATGATGATTTGCTATTGTATTCAGAATATTTCACATCCCCGCTTTATTTTTTACATTTTCTCAAGCAAAGAAAATTAGCTACAAATTCGACAAATATTTCACTTCGCGACGAGCTAGATCATCTTGGCATG
>JAVBKP010000162.1:0-3735 GCA_031553975.1 Anaerovoracaceae bacterium
AAAGCCCGCACCGTGGAGATATCATCGTATTTAAAAGTGACCTAGAGACAGCAGAGGGTAAGCCAAAATACTTAATTAAAAGAGTTATAGGCATTGAAGGCGACACAATCACAGTGAAAGATGGCCAAGTTTTTGTAAACGATGAACTTCAGACAGAACCATATATATTTGGAGATTACACCCAAGGTGAGGTGGATAACCAAGTGGTTGGCGAGGATAAGTTGTTTGTCATGGGAGACAACAGACCGAATAGTATGGATAGCAGGGATGGAATTGATGTAGGGCAAGTAGATGAGAGTAGGGTATTAGGCAAAACCTTGGTCAGGTTATGGCCATTTAACAAAATCGGAGCAGTATAAACACTAGGAGGACTGATGAAAGACTTTTTTTCGTGGATAAAAACCATTATTATTGCAGTAGCCATAGGATTTGTAATCACTATGGTGATTCAACCTGTGTTAATATCTGGACCATCCATGTATCCCACCATCAGCCCCGATGATTTTGTGATCATGAACAAGATACCTTATGTTTTCTCAGAGCCAAAGGCAGGCGAAATCGTGGTGTTTAACAGCAAACAGCACACACTTGACGGACAAGAAAAAGATTATATCAAGAGAATTGTAGGGCTTCCAGGAGATTCAATTGAGATCACAGCAGGCAAAGTCTATCTGAATGGAGAATTACTAGAAGAGGTGTATATCCCCGGCGGTGTGACAACAGGGGAAGTACCAAAAACACAAATAGAAGATGGGAAAATATTTGTTATGGGAGACAACAGGGCACAGAGCCTTGATAGCAGAGACCCTAGCGTGGGGCAAGTATCCTTGTCTGAGATTAGGGGCAAGGTAATTCTTAGGTTGTTTCCATTTGACAAGTTGGGGGTGATTGAATAATGAAACTGCTGGCCAACAACAAAAAAGCATATCATGATTATTTTATAGAAGAAAAATATGAGGCGGGTATTGTATTGACAGGAACTGAGATAAAGTCAATGCGTCAAGGAAGGCTAAATTTGAAGGATAGCTACGCCCGTATACATGAGGGTGAACTCTACCTATACCATATGCATATTAGCCCCTATGAGCAGGGGAATAGGTTCAATGTGGATCCGCTGAGGCCTAGAAAATTGCTTTTGCACAAACAAGAAATTAGAAAGTTAATTGGTTTGACATCACTGAAAGGTCTGACAATAGTGGCCCTTAGCGTATATCTGAACAAAGATGGGCGTGCCAAAGTAGAGATCGGCGTAGCTCGTGGCAAAAAGAACTACGACAAACGTGAAGACTCGGCAAAAAAAGACTCAGACCGCAAAATACAGCAAGCCATGAAAAATTCCACACGGCAATAATTCGGAAAAATATTTTTAATCTAATTGTAATGATATTTTTGTGGAAAATCTGCTATACTAATTATATAAACAACAGTTGAAATGCGCCACAACCAAAATCCACCCGGTTATTATACGGGGGTGAAAAGGTTTCGACGGGGGTGTTGAAGCTGGATAAGCGAGCCGTAGTCGCCTAGTCTACGTTAAAAGGGGCAACCGTTTAAATATAAACGACAAAAATAATTACGCATTAGCTGCTTAGTAGCAGCTCGTCGGCCTTTGTTTCCCTGTAGGTAAAGAACCCGGCGTCATTAATACAGGCCAACCTCATGGGAGCTCCTAGTACCTTGAGGGACCAATAGGATAGTCTTTCCTCTAGCTTGTTTTTGGGCGATTGGAGAGGCGAAATTTAAATCAAAAGCTGCGCTCGGAGAAAGTCCTGTGAATGTGCTTTCGGACAGGGGTTCAATTCCCCTCATCTCCACCAAAGAAAATAGATTCCAAGGGTAATTCCTTGGAATTTTATTTTTTTGGTGGCAGATATACCACGATTTATGTTATCGCAAGAATCTCAACTGTCATATTGCTTAAATTTGTTAACTGGAGTATGATATTTCAGTGAGGGATTATTTAGCGTGTTTATATAATATGAAGGAGAGAACATATGAATCACGACCAACAAGAACCTGAAAAAGAAGAGTCAAAAAAAGAAAACACAGAAAGTAACGACAAAAAACCTGGCAAAAATTATATGACTTTAGGAATGACTTTAGGTATGTGTATTGGTATGGCAGTGGGTCAACTTATTTTCGATAATTTAGCAACAGGCATGAGTTTTGGGATGTGTTTGGGTTTGGCAATTGGAATAAGCATAAAGAAAAAGAATTAACAGCTTGAAAAAGATCAAGGCTCATATAAAAACTTATAATTAATTTAAAAACAGAGTTTTCGATAAACGTTTTCAGAAAGTTACCTTTATGTTATACTATAAGTTAATGTTCTAACTACAATGTATAGACGTGATTATATAAGAAAAGAGGAAATAAGTATGAAAACAGCAGTAAGATATTATTCAAGGTCGGGCAGTACCAAAAGGCTTGCGGATGCCATTGCAGAAAAAATGGGATGTACAGCGGAGACAGTTGATGTTCCGTTATCCGAGCCAGTAGATGTTTTATTTGTAGGTGGAGGGGTTTATGGGGGATCTAAAATTGATACTCATTTGAATGACTTCATACAAGAATTGACACATACACAAGTGAAGCGTATCATTGCATTTAGTTGTTCAAATTGGAAAATGTCAATCCAAAAACAAATCAGGAAAGCGCTGAAAGACACAGATATTGCCGTTGTGGAGGAGGGCATTGCTTTAAGAGGACAATGCTTATCTATCAACAAGGGAAGACCAAATCAGCAAGAATGTTCTGAAGCCGCCGATTTTGCTAAAGAATTAAGCAATAAATAGTGAGATTTCATTAGATTAAAAAAACCAAATACCATAAAACTACATATGCTATACTATACAGCATAAAAAATAGAAAGAGGTTAGCGGATTGGTCACAGAACTACTAAAAAAAATGGTACTACCACAAGAATTGGTAAAGGTAGTACAAACTGGAAAATTTAAAGTGATTATTCCAGAAAGTCGTGAACAGCTCATGGAGATAGCTCTGGGAGGGAAAGACAATCTGGCGTTTGATGTCACATATAATATAGATGAAAAAGAGATAAGAGAGGCCCATGTTGTCAAATGCAAGAATGGTATTGTTGTAAATTATGATGATACATACATGCGTCGTCGAGATCCGGACAGTATGGTAATAGCAGATAGCCTCCCAACAGATAAAGCAAGATATGAAGAACGGTTTGGAGAGGGCTTTGATCAGGTAAGAAGTGAGACTTTTGAATGGTTCAAAGGACAAAACGAGTTGATTTTCATGCCCTTTATGGCAGGCCGAGGGGGCGGAGGGACTGGCTATGCTTCATTGCTAGTCATTCCTGCCAATGCTGCTTTTTTTGCGGCGGCTCTTTGCGATTTGCAGGGAATGATTCCTGCTGATGAGATTCCAGATTTGTTTGAGCCAAGGGCTATTGTATATGTAGCACCACCATTTAGGCATAAATACTATAGCGGCAAACAGGTAGTTATTCACAATAGGCTGGAAGGAATGCACGAAATATTTTCATACAATCTATATCCAGGTCCTAGTGCCAAGAAAGGCATTTATGGCGTACTTTTAAACATTGGCGAGCAGGAAAGCTGGATTACGCTTCACGCTGCTACAGTTAGGGTGATTACTCCCTATGAGCTGATGCTGACCATTATGCACGAAGGGGCATCGGGCGGTGGCAAGAGCGAAATGATAGAAGAATTTCACAGGCAGCCGGATGGATCGCTACTCTTA
>JAVBKP010000088.1:0-9427 GCA_031553975.1 Anaerovoracaceae bacterium
CTAAAATATGTTATACTATAGTATGAAACTTTTTACAAAATCTATCGTCTAATCTAATGCAGAGAAAAAATATAGTATGGGAGGTACATATGAACGAAGAAGAAATGAAAAAATTTAGATTTAATCATGGTGGTATGGGTACAAGATTTATTGTAGCTGTTCTAATTCTTGGAATTTGCTTGGTTTTGTGTGCATACATTGGTGTGCATGGCCTAATTGAGTATAAGCAAGGAACCGCAGGCGGCATCACCGTAACTGGTTCTGCTAGTAGGAATTTCACATCAGATTTGATTGTTTGGCGCGGAAACTTTTCTCAGACATCCGCCTCAACAAAAGAAGCGTATGAGCTACTAAAAAAAGATTCTGACATGATTACAAAATATCTAAAGGAAAATGGCGTAGCCGATAAGGATATTGTGTTCTCTTCTATTGACACAATGCAAAAATTTCAGTATATTTATGGACCAAATGGCAATATACAGCAAGAGATTCCCGATGGATATACACTTAGCCAAAGTGTGACCATTACTTCATCAGAGGTAGATAAGATCGAAGGGATTTCTAGAGATATTACAAAGCTCATTGACTCAGGTGTCGTATTTATCTCCAACCAACCGGAGTATTTTTACACCAAATTAGATGAATTAAAACTAGAAATGATTGCAGAAGCCACAGCCAATGCCAGAGAAAGAGCCGACATCATCGCTACCAATGCCAAGAGTAGAGTAGGGGATTTAACCACTGCCAACCTAGGTGTATTCCAAATTATAGCGCAAAACTCTTCTTCTGAAGAGTATAGCTACGGTGGCACCTTCAATACATGGTCAAAAGAAAAAACAGCCTCCGTTACCGTAAAGCTGTTTTATGAATCAAAGTAAAATATCCTAGATGACTTCAAATGTTCTAAGCATATGAGTAAATCTAGATCCATGGCCTTCTTCCGCTTCTAGGAAGAGGGCTTTTTTGATGACAAACGTACCGCCTTGCCCATTGTCGGTAAAATACGTAGTCATAAGAGGTGAGTCCCAATTGGTGCCTGTACTTGCATGAATCATATAGCCATCAATGCCATCTGTTTGTTTTGATGATTTTACAGGCTCTGTGACAGTGTCAAATTGCGTGATTAGGACTGTTTTTTCCATCTTAGCCACATCCTTTGGTTTGATACCTGACACTTGAGATATTAAGATATAACACTCTTGTGCTAATCCCGCTCCCTCGGCAGCAGGCATAGGCATAATGGTAAATGCATCAGGGTTGTCCACCACCATATAGCGACTTTCATCCACATAAATAACGAAGCCACTTTTATTGCCGTCCTTAGGGATCACATAAGGGTGATGTATTAGGGTTTCTTCGATTCCCTCTACTTGTATAGTAATCTCCTTGGCCTCATATGTGATTTGCTTTTTAGGGGATTCTAGGGGACCAACTCCAAAGAACATTCCAATTCCAAACATTATAATAATAGTAGGTATCAACAAAAGAATTAATTTTTTCATGTCCAATACTCGCTTTCTCCATTGACTTTTCATAGCTTGTCTTTATATTATTATACTTTCCTTCGTTGGTAAAATACAACCCAAATATGGTATACTATTGAGAGAAACTTTTTTAATCGTAAATATTTTACATAAAACGGAGGAATCAAAATGATAAGACACATTGTAACTTGGAACTATGGGGATGGTTTCACACCAGAAGAAAACAAAGACCATGTACAAAAAATGAAAGAGGGCTTTGATGAACTATTAAAATTAATACCAGAAATCAAGGAATTAAAACTCATTGCCAATGAACTCTCAACCAGCACTATCGACCTCATGTTAGATACAAAATTTGAAAGTGAAGAAACCTTGGCTACATACCAAGCAAACGAAGACCACCAAAAGCTAGGTGCCTATGTCAAAACAGTGACGAAAAATAGACAAGTATTTGATTATTCTGAATAAACATGCAATTGCGCAATGGGTGACGGCTGTACCCAAAAATCTCATCATTTGTTATCAATTGGGACGGTTCTAAATGAGAACCGTCTTTTTTATTATGTAGGAAATATCGCTATGCGATATGACGGAATAACATAAAAAGTTACATTTAAAATCAAATTGCGAAGCAATTTGGCGTACCGAAGGTACTTTTTTTATTTAATTTTATTCAACAAAAAATTAAACTTGACTTTAATAAAATTAAAGGTTATATTAATATTATTAAATTTTATATACAGCAAAACAAAATAAAATACAAATTATGTAAAAAACAATCAAGAGGAGAAGAATATGGCGATTAATATAGTTCCTGATTGGATTTCTGGGTTAGATGATGAAGATATCATATTTATGAAAAAATTTATCATATCGTCTGGCTCGCTTAAAGATGTGGCCGCCCAGTATGGAGTTACATACCCTACAGTTCGTCTAAGACTAGACAAATTAATTCAAAAAATCCAAATAAATGAAGGGATTGGTAATGACCCTTATATTACTACCATAAAAAAGTTAGCCATTGATGAAAAACTAGACTTTGATACAGCAAAGCTACTCATCAGTGAGTATAAAAGAACAAAAACTGAGGAGGGGAAATAAATGACACAAACTTCATTTTTAGACAATATCATGATAAGCCCTATCATGGTTACTATCATTGAGCTTAGCAATATTATAGTGTCCATACTTGTCTTATTATTACCCCTAGTCGCTGCCATCTTTGCCATGCTTTATTATCGTTCTTCAAAGAAAAAAAGAAAATCCAAAGAAGAAATTAAAAGGATGAATATTCAAGATTTAGAGTAAAATGGACGTCACTCATCATTTAGAACCGTCCCCAATGAGTACAATGAAGAGGAGAAGTTAAAATGTTAAAATACATAAGTCTATTCTTAGCGGCTTTTTTCACAGCTGGTATCATGGTCATCGTGCGTATGCACCAATTTGAAGTGCCTTTATATAACTTGCCTTGGTGGCCATTCCAAACTGGCTCCAGCATGAGTACTGACTTTTTTAATTATTTTAAGATGATTGCTACACTGACGACTTCTATCCTAGCATCCATAGTCATTTTGATACAAGTGATGCAAGGTAAACTTACGATAAGAAAATCATTTGCCTATATACCAATGGGGGTTTATTCCTTGTTTGTGCTGATTTCCTTTATATCCTCGGACTATAAAGAGTTTGCTTTGTGGGGCAATACATTTAGCTTTGAAGGCACCCTGGCTTTGTTATCTTACATGCTCATGCTGTTTTGCATCATCAATATAGCTGACTCAGAAAAGGCGGTGAAATGGATCATTTACACTGTAGCCTTTGTTGGTGGCGTGCTTTGCTGGATTGGTATGACACAATCCATGGGAATTGACTTTTTCCAAACTGCCCTAGGAAAACATTTAATAACGCCTATATCCTTTTGGTCAAATTTGAATAACCTTAACTTTACATTTCTCAGACGTGAAATTTACCAAACCGTGTATTCTCCAATGCTAGTTGGGTTTTACTTGACTATGCTAATTCCTATATTTTCAATGCTTTTCATTCATGAAAAGGAAAAATATAAACGAGGAATATGGGGCATATTGGTATTCCTGTTCACCTTTAATCTAGCAGGCGCATGTGTATCCGGAGTTTACATTGGCGCTACCTCTTGGGGTAGCATGATTGGATTGCTAGTATCAGTTATTGTTGGACTTTTACTCTTTAGACAAAAACTATCTCACCTGAAAAAACGCTTCGGGCTACTAGCTATAATAGCAATTATTGGCAGTTCCATCACCATTAGTCTTTTGGCCAATTCATACGCATACATTCAAAACAATGCTGCCGTGGACCCTTTAACCACAACAAAGTCTGATTATACTGCATCTTTAGAAAAAAATATAACGGCCCCCTATGTAGGTTTTGAGAATAATCAAGATTGGTTTGAGGGCAGGGGCTACATATGGTCTAGAACCCTTCCAATGTTAAAAGATACCCTCATTAGAGGTCATGGCGCAGATACCTATATGCTTTATTTCCCACAAAATGATTATGTAGCAAAGTCTAAAACCCAAAGCTTTGGCAAAAATCCCAATATTATTGTTGATAAACCCTTTAACCTGTATATGCAGATTGCTGTTGAAACAGGGGGGATATCGCTACTTGCACTAGTGGCGCTATGGGGTATGTATATCGTTCAGTCATTTAAAATATACAGACATTGTGATTTCAATGATTTCTTACCAATCGTAGGTGCAGGAATATTTCTAGGTGTTTGTGGTTTTATGGTGGCAGGTATATTTATTGATAGTAGCATTAATATAATGCCGATTTTCTATGGACTACTTGGCACGGGAATCGCTGTTAATAGGAGTGTTTCATGATTTTAGAAGTAAAAAATCTTATAAAGCACTATGGCGCGGAACCAAACCTAGTAAAAGCTGTGGATGATATTACCTTTACTGTGAAAAAAGGGGCCTTTGTATCCATCATGGGCAAATCAGGCTGCGGCAAAACCACTACTATGCACATGATTGGCGGACTGGACCGTCCTACTTCTGGCAGCATCCTGATCAACGGGCGTGAAATCGTGCTTTCAAATACAGATTCTAAAAATGCAATCAAAGACAGTGAGGATTTAGCAATTTTTCGCAGAAAAAACATTGGATTTGTTTTTCAGCATTACAATCTATTACCAATATTAGATGTACGCAATAATATTCTGCTTCCTCTTGGGTTGGATGGACAGAAGGTTGATATTGAATTTTTCAATGAAGTCATTTCCACGCTGAGCATAGCAGACAAGCTGGATAAGTCGCCAAATAAACTCTCTGGTGGTGAACAGCAACGTGTGGCCATTGCTAGGGCCTTGATCGCAAAGCCATCTCTCATCTTAGCCGATGAACCTACAGGAAATCTAGACTCAAAGACCAGTGAAGACGTACTTTCACTGTTTGAAAGCACATCAAAAGAATTTAATCAAACCATCATTATGGTAACCCACAACCAAGAGGTTGCAAACCACGCACAGCAACAAATCTTCATGTCAGATGGTAAAATCATATGAACAACAAACAATGGCTTCGCTTATTATCCGTAAAGAGTTTGGCATCAAATAAAACACGTAATGTGCTGGTAATCCTATCTTCGGCTATGTTAGCCATGGTACTATCTACGTTATTTAATATTGTATACAACCTAATAAAAGCCTCTGCCTACGGCACGAAACCATCTTATATTTTAGAAGTTTCTTCTGGGCTTACTAGTTTCAGTGTTATGGTAGTCGCTATTTTGCTTTGTGGTTTTTTGCTTATATACGACTGTTTTCACTTGTCTATAATCAAGGACATAAAGAGCCATGGACTAATACTGGCAATAGGTGCCACCACAAAACAGCTATGGAACATACTTTTATACCAAGCCATAGTTCTCACAAGTATTGGCATCGCTATTGGATTGGTTTTAAGTGTTTTTTCCTCTTTGATTATAGTACCAATTTACCTAAAAACAGTCTATGCTTTGGGCTCTGAATTCACATATTCTTGGTCGATTTTCACATTTGCGATATCGGCTATCATTACAGGATTATGTATATACATAAGTATTTATTTAACACAAAATTATATATTGGAAATTAGTATAGTTGACGCCATCAGATTTCATCATATCAATAGCAGTATGAATATGCGAAAAATAGCAGTAGGTAGTCAGATGATACCTAACAAATTTCAGGCTCAGATAAAAAGCTGGTATATTTGGGACAGATTTGATATGACCCGAGACTTCTTCCAAGATGAAGATGAGATTTTATTAGAAAAGCATCAATCACAAAAGGATTATCGTACGAAGGTTTATACTGGCTACGGGCGAAGCACCACGGTGCCTAGCATACGCATACTTGCCCTAGGCAATACTTGGCGTACTCTTCGTACTAACTTTCACGTTTTATTGTCGTTGTGGTTGGCTTTGATTTCATTTTTATTTATCAATTTGGTGATACATAACTTTGATTCAGAGGCTTTTGCAATGACAAAAGTAGGTGACCACGATTTTGTTCTGACAAATGTATCTTTTAAGTCGTATTATGGTGAGCCGTCAGATCTTGATCCACCCTGGGATCCATTGGCACCACGAGAAGCGTTTTCTGAGAAACTGATTCGTGACATGCAAACGACTGAATATATTTCGTCTTTAGATATTATGAAAATGGGGTGGGCTTTTGTAAAACCTATTGGTATAGCAGAAGTAGCAGAGGAAGAAGACACAGATGGTTCTAAGTATATGCTGGCAATACTAGTGCCTGTACCGAACTTAGAAAGTATAGATAAAAATATGCTATTCGGGTATGTGTCTTATAGCAAATATATGCCAGATGTAATCCATCTAAAGTCTGAGAAAGACTTTATTCTTCCATATTCAGACATCCCCCCAAATAGTAGCTACGACCAGATGGTAGCCGCCGCCATAAACCCTGTGTTTTTCATTGGTGAAGGGGACTTTGACAAATACGTAAAAACTCCTATTGTATATAGTATTACAGCTGACGTAGACCCAAAAAATTATGAAAAAGTAGAAAGTTATCTTGAAAAAATATCTGCATTTCAGCGGAGAATAGATTTTCTGAGTAAGAATAGACTAATCGCATACATGAATGATGTAAAGATAGCCTATTCCGTCCTAGGATATGTGCTGACTGCTATTATCGGCGTCGTTGGACTACTAGGTTTTATCAACATGACAATCATCAGCCTGAGCATAAGAAAAGAGGAGTTATCAACACTCCAGTCCATTGGTATGACAGCGGGGCAGGTGAAAAAAATGTTGGTATCCGAAGGTATACTGTATACAATTTTGGTCATCACACCAGCCATTTTGATTTTCAGAAGTTTGATTGCAATAGCCGTCAGTGCGCTCATATTGCTTTGCTTAACCATGATACCCTTGGTTGTATATAAGAATACTCATCAATTGGGACGGTTCTAAATGAGGGCTTAAAACCTTACTATTCCCATATACTTACATGCTGGAAAGCGTAGCTTAGGGGCCCCAGCTTTAAAATCTTATTATTCCCATATACTTACATGCTGGGGTGCAATACCCACATGTCAAACATAGTTGCTGGTTTATCTCTGCTAGGCCTTCTTTGTTATAGGAAATGGCCTTATTAGGACAACGTTTTATGCATTCGCCACAGCCCATACAATCCCCTTGATCAATGCGTACTTTTTTATTTTCAACATTTGGTTTGTAAGAAGGGTCTATGCGATTTTCCATGATCTCAATGGCATGACTCACTTCATCCATTGCACCAAATCCCATCATGATGGAAGCTATGCCAGGCAGGTTACGAACGTAGTTTATGGCGGCATGATAGTCTGACGTCAGGTTACCACCGCCAAATACCTTCATAGCAAATACACCTTTGCCCGCGTTACTAGCTACCTCAATAGCCTTAGCCATATTTTCTTTGGTTCCATGTCCATCAAAATGACGAATACCAAGGCTCTTAAAGTTAATGAGAGGGAATAAAACGTCTGCAAATCTCATATCGGATAATGGCCTGTCTAACACATCACCATTCTCGTTTGTAATGCTCATACCCGCTACAGCCTGTGCAACATCAACATTGTGGGTGGAAATTCCAATATATTTCACTTGTCCGCTGACTTTGGCATCTCTCAAGGCCTGCCACGCACCAACACGGTCTTTAAAATCCTCCTCGGACCGAATCTCGTGCAACATAAATATCTCTATGCACTCACGATCCGTTTCACATAAACAGTCGTCAATGGCACGTTTCATGTCAGCATAGGAATACGCTAGGGACTTAGAGCATATCACAAGTCCATCTTCACCATTGGCTGATCCTTCTACTTTTGTGCCTTCAAAAGTCTTTAAAGCCTCTCTGATCACAGGGTATGTCTGATAATACTCAGCCGTATCAACAAAGTTAATACCTTGCTCTAAAGCACAACGAAGTAGGGTAGCACCCTCTGCTACAGATAAATTTAGCTGCCAAGGGCCTACTGTTAGCGCACCAAAGCCCACAGGGGTTACATATAAATCCGTATTTCCTAATTTTATTTTTTTCATAATGCCTCACAATTTTATTGATAGTTTCATATATGTATTGTATAATTTAATCATTAAGGATTACCGCCTTTTAGGTGGCGGTCTGTCCTGGATTTTTGGTTCAAGAAAGCCGTCAAAATCTGAAAGGAATTTGACGGCTTTCTTATTTATTTTGTCTTGTTCTTAGACAAGGCAATAATAGCGACTACAAATAGACCTAGGGTACTATAAGCCATAAGAGCTTCATATGTAATCATAAGAAAATCACCTCCTACATTGGAGAGTGACAGGCCGCCAAACGGTAATCCTATACAGATTATAAGTCATTTTACATTTAATGTCAATTATTATTTAAAATGTAAAATAATAATTTTAATTTTCTAAAGCATATTTTACCATATTTTCGCACAGACTACAGTTGAATGATAGTACAAATATAAATTTTAACAATGATAAGTGAGAAAGGGGAGTACAGTATGTTTTTAGGAAAAAAACATCGCATGATGATATGTGGTGTTACAACAATGATTGTCATTGGCGGAGTAGCCGCTGTTAGTATGTTTGCAGTGATGCCACCAAGAAAACAAAGAGCTATCAAAAGAGGTCTTAGAAAAGCCATTGATGACCTTAACGAATTGGCAGATGATATAACAGATACAGTGAAAAATATCAACTGCGATATGTAATTCATATAACCGACATATTTCTAAACCCAAAATTTGGGACGGTTCTAAATTGCTGACTAAATGGTCATTTAATTAGGTGGGGTCCCCGAAATGCGCCGCATTTTGGGGTACAGCCGCCGTCCCAATTTGTATATTTAATCATTTATACACAATGAGGCACCTAGGTGCGGTAAATGGGCCGGACATACAAATCCTTTCTATATCCCAATCCTGTAGGTCCTGTATATTACATTGTTTAATGTCTGGTGTAGGCCACGAATCTTTATTCATCTCACGAGGATTGATCTGCCTACCATCCTCATCAAGTCCATCACATGTAATACCTGACATATAGGCCAGCCAAAGTTCTATTTCTTCAGCATTTTGCAAATGTTCTTTTATATACTCCCGTAATTGACCCACCCGCTGGCTTGATTGACCCCACTCTAAAGAGGCGATATAGTCCTTATTTGTATACTCTTTGGCATCGCACAAATCATCTGTTTGCTTAATTGCAAGTTCGTCAAATGAGTCTTGACTCTTGGCTATTAATATAGTTTTAGCGTTTTTCTCTTTTTCAGTTTTTTTCTCAAAAATATCTAATATCCAATCCTCAAAAGGATGCCCCATAGCCTTTGCTTCATTAAAAGAAACATGTGTAAGTTCCTTATTGTCCACTTCTTCTAATGGTACATTACTAGCCATAAACATATATGCAGT
>JAVBKP010000086.1:0-2587 GCA_031553975.1 Anaerovoracaceae bacterium
GATTGTATGTCCTCCAACTGAAAATAATCCTCTGTGCAGCCCTCTTCGCCCGCTTGATGATACACTTGCCCCATCTTGCCCATACGGTAGATGTACTCGGAAGAATGATAGTCGACAGAGTAGACGCTTTCCAAGTAGCTATTCATGTAAAAGTTAGCCCTTGCATCTCTGCCAAGCCTAGTCGCCAGCACACGTGTGCCATCTATTCCCTCCCAGATAAACTCGCAGTGCGGTGCGCGGGACTTATCGACATTCTTTGAAACGATGACCGTATCAATACCGAAGCCATGATAAATCTGCGGCAGTTGACTTGGCTGACCCCAGCCAAACGATTCATACCCTATATCAAGCCATCCGCCCAGTTTTTTGCAGACCCTCCCCCCCCATAGTAAGTTGCGAACAATACTCTCGCCGCTAATGGGGTACAGGTCAGGCAGCGTGTAAAATGGACCTATCTGAAGCCTGCCCTGCTGCACCAGCTCCAACATTTCTTGTTTACGTTCAGGACGCATTGCTAGATAATCTGATATGATAACTGACTGTCCGTCCAGAAGAAAGCTGTGATATTCTGGATTGTTTTTAAATGTGTCCAATAGCTCGTCCATCATCTCGCACAGGTATAGTCGGTTTTCCCAAACTGGATATCGCCATTCTCTGTCCCAATGTGTATGGGATACGACATATCCCTTTTTTTCATCCATCTCAGACTCAACCCCTTAAACTTAAATATTTTATGCAATCACCATCAAACTTAATATATTAAGCGTAGTTGATAAAATCATTTTTATCAACTATCTTTTTTTAATTATGTACTGCACTTTTATCATTTTGGACACGAATCAATAGGTATGCTACCAAAGTATAGTTAATATCAATGTATTTTCAGTAGTCAAAGCTAAATTTTGATGATAATATTATTTTAGACAAAGCTTTGACATTGAAAGGTGGCAAACCTATGAAAGATAAAAAATTGAAGAAAAAGATGAACTGGGGATTATTTATTCTCGCAATACCTGGACTAATCTTCTTGTTCGCATTTTATTATGTTCCGCTGTTTGGCTTGATTTTGCCATTTAAGAGAATGGATTATTCAAAAGGAATTTTAGGCAGTGACTGGATTGGTTTTAAAAATTTCGAGTTTTTCTTTAAATCACAAGACGCCTTTCGCATTACAAAAAATACTCTGTTACTCAACTTTTCATTTATTACAATAACAATTTTAGCAGCTATTCTGTTGGCATTGCTACTGTTTGAGCTTGCAAGAGGCAAGGTTAAAATATATCAGACTGCAATGTTCATGCCTTACTTTATCTCATGGGTTGTTGCAAGTTACATATTATATGCCATATTAAGTCCTCAGATGGGTGTACTGCCTAACATGCTTAAGAACATGGGGATAGAAGTACCAAACTTCTACAATGAGCCAAAATATTGGCCGTTAATCTTGACCATTTCATATGTGTGGAAAAACGTTGGATATATGACGCTCTTGTTTTATGCTGCTTTAATGGGCATAGATTCAACGCAGTTTGAGGCAGCCGCCATTGACGGAGCCAACAAGAAGCAAATTACATTTCAAATATCAATTCCGTTTATCATGCCAGTAATCATATTAATGACTATTTTGCAAATCGGGAAAATATTTTATGCTGATTTCGGAATGTTCTATTTTATGACAAGAGATTCTGGAACCTTGTACGCTGCAACCGATGTCATTGACACCTATGTTTATAGGGCTTTGCGAATGACAGGAGATATTGGGATGGCATCAGCTGTGGGCCTATACCAATCAATTGTTGGATTTCTGCTGGTTATGTGCAGCAATTTGGTTGTCAGAAAAATCAATAAAGAAAGTGCTATTTTTTAGAGGGGTGGTGTATCTTTGGTTAACGAAAAACGGTCCGCTAGCATTCAAAATATAATAATTAATGTAATATTCATTCTCATTTCCATCGCATGCGTTGTTCCTTTGCTGTATATCCTGTCTGCCTCCTTTACCAATGAGCTGAGCCTTACCAAAAACGGATATTCCTTATTTCCAAGTGAATTTTCAACTCAGGCATACCAGTTTATAGCTAAAAGTCCAAAACAACTTCTCAACTCCTATGGTGTCACCATTTTCGTGACACTCTTTGGAACAGCAGTCAGCTTGCTGTTCACCAGCATGTTGGCCTATGTCTGCGCGCGCAAAGACTTTAAATATTATAGAATTCTCTCGTTTCTCGTATTGTTTACATTGCTGTTTAGCGGCGGAATGGTACCCTCCTATATTATGGTCAGCCGATATTACCATTTAAAGGACACTGTCTTTTCGCTCATATTGCCCTATGTTATCATGCCGTGGCACGTATTCTTGATGAAAGGCTTTTTTATGGATGTGCCCACATCGCTAATTGAAGCGGCGAAAATAGACGGGGCACGGGAATCGACTATTTTTTTCAGAATTGTGGCACCAATTTCCAAGCCCGCATTTGCGACTGTTGGATTGTTCTGCGCATTTACTTATTGGAACGATTGGTGGTTGTCGCTGCTATATATTGACAATCCAGCACTAAATTCTTTGCAGTTCTATTTATATCGAATCATG
>JAVBKP010000050.1:0-22724 GCA_031553975.1 Anaerovoracaceae bacterium
TTCCAAGCATACAAATGATAAGAGGTGTGGGATGATAGAGAGGACGTATAGTGACCTCATCGGCGAGATAGAGTTGTATACATGTAGATTAGAACAATACGATAGAGAAAGAAGAAAGCTGGTTAACTTTAGTGGGCCCAATGCTTTTCCTTCGGGGGGCATAGATATAACAGGCATAAGAGCCAGTCGAAAAACCTTAACAGCTGAGGGTATAATAATCAGGCTAGAACAGATAGACCAAGAATATAGCATGTGTAAAGAGCTGCTCGATGAACTCATTCAACATAAAGAAGTGGTAGATAAATTACTAGAGTCACTGGAGGGTATTCAGCATAGAATTTTTTATTTACATAGAGTACGCGATAGGACTTTCAAAGAAATATCAAAGGCGGTTGGGAAATCAGAACGGCAAGTAATACGTATTTGGAATGAGGTGGCAAGGTGAATAGCGTAGATCCAATTAGAAATCCAGAAGATATAAAGAACTTTCTTAACTATCTACAAGGACGTAGCGAGCGAGATTACATATTGGCGCTAACAGGCTTTTACTCCGGCTATCGAATATCAGATATACTCAATTTGAAGGTCAAAGATTTTCGAAATAAGGATCATTTTAGTTTTAGAGAAAAGAAGACTGGTAAGCAGTCTAAGCTTCAAATAAATCCGATTTTATTGGAGGCAGCTAGAGAATATATTTACGAGAACAATCTGAAGGATAGCGAGTTTATGTTTAAAAGCCAAAAAGGTTTCAATAAACCAATCAGTAGGCAATATGCATATCATATTCTAACAACTGCTGCCGCAACTATCGGACTACATGGGACTTTTGGAACGCATTCACTTCGCAAGACAATGGGTTATCAGTATTACAAGCAGACAAAAGATGTGGTGACACTTCAAACCATATTCAACCATTCATCGCCAGACGTGACATTGATATACATAGGTATCAACCAAGACGTTGTAAATGAAAACTTAAAGATGTTTAAATTGTTCTAAATATTTTGCAAAACATATTGACAATGCGCATAATGCGTATTATAATATTGAACATAGGAGGTGCGGAGATGAAGTTTAGAGACCTAGAAAGAATCATACTTGATGATGGTTGGTATTTGGCTAAGACAGTTGGATCACATCACCAATACAAGCATCCAACTAAAAAAGGCAAAGTGACTATACCAAAACATGGAGCAGACGTTCCACCAATCAACGTAGATTCCGCACTTAAGCAGGCAGGGCTAAAATAGCCTTGCTTAGCACGAACATAAGGAGGGTTTGATATGAAATTAGTATATCCAGCTTGTTTTTACAAAAATGATGATGGCAGATATTCGGCAATCGTTCCTGATCTACAAGGATGCAGTACCTTCGGAAATGACTTTGCAGATGCAATGGAAATGGCAATAGATGCTGCTAGCGGTTGGGTTCTGGCTACATTAGAAGATGGTGAGGAGCTACCAAGACCATCAGAGTTAGGCGATATTGTTTTAGAATACGATAACGGGTTCGTGAACTATGTACTACTCAACATGGACGAATACGCTGAAAAGTATGGAGATAAGGCTGTTAGAAAAAATCTGACTATACCAGCATGGCTCAACACAGCTGCTGAAAAGCATAACATTAATTTTTCGCAGATATTGCAAAATGCGTTGATAAAAGAATTAGAAATGGATGTTAGTAGATAGTAAAGGTTAGTTCTACAAGTGGCTCTACGGGGTCACTTTTTAAATTATTTTAAAAAATAATAAATATTTTTTAAAACTCAAAATCCATTTATGTAAGATTTATTCAAATGTTACATAATGAGAGTTTGCAACAAAGAAAGCTAAAGTCAAGTCATTGCAAAGCCTTGCAAAATCGACATGAAAAAGATACAAATCAAGAGCACATTTTGGTTATATTTATAAAAAATCTTATCAAAAACCACTTTAAGTTGACACAATGAGAGAATGTCATATTTGTTTTTTGAAAATGCTAGTTTTAATTAATAAATCAATGGATAAATGTATTATAGAAAATGTTACACAATTATAAGATATGTCACATTTTTGGGGGTAGTGAATTTCCATTTTTGTATATCTAAAATGTCACCTTCATGTCATTGACAGCCCTTTTCAAAGGGTGTATTATGGTAATATTAGGAGAGATGTCAGAAGACTGTTAGAGCAATCTAGCGGTCTTTTTCATGTTCTTTTTTATGCTGTAAAATTTTCAGCATATGAAAGGTTGGGTACGCGTGAATATTGAGCAGATAAAGAAGTGTATAGCTGATGATAATCTACACGCGTTCTATACTTGTGGTGCATGGATTAGGCTTCGTGCTGAGGTGTTGAATGATGATAAGACTGAGTGTCAGATGTGCAAAGCCAAGGGCAGATATAAGAAGGCAAATCATGTACATCATGTTAACTATGTACGCAAGCATCCAGAGCTAGCGCTTAGTAAGACATACGTAGATGATGCAGGACAGACCAAACGCAACCTTATATCAGTATGTAAGGCTTGCCATGAAGAGTTGCATGACCATAGACAGAAAGAAAAGAAAGAACCATTGACACCTGAACGGTGGTGATGGTGGCATACCCCCCATGTCAAAAAAACCAGTTTTTTACAGTTGGTCCATGACTCGGGAGGGTGCACGACAAAGCCGATTTTCAAAAATATCACATGATGGGGAGGGGGGTGTACTGATGAGAAAAGATAAAAAAGTGCTGACAGTTTCTGAAGAGCAGGCAAACAAGTTGGCAAGGTCAACATTGTATAATGAAATCAAGAATGATTTATTAGGTCAACTAAAATCAAATGGCACTAGTGGAAAGTATTATACAGACTTAATAGATGACTATATGGATATGTGGGTGACCAAAACATTACTCGTATTAGATATAAAGACTAGAGGGGTAACCGTTAAATACGATAATGGCGGTGGGCAGTCTGGTGTGAAAAGAAATGACAGCATAGCAGATAGAATCAAAGTTAATGCTCAGATGTTAAAGCTCCTAGCTGATCTTGGTATCAAACCATCACAGCAGATAAAGGATGATGATGATGACCTCTAATATTAATAAGCATATCCTCAGATATATAGATATGGTGGAAACTGGGGAAATAATTGCATGTGAAGACCAGCACTTATTAGTATCCTACGTTAGGAGTTGTTTTCAAAATGAAAAAATATATACTGACGATGAGCAGCTGGAGAAGTATCTCGGGCTTGGAAAATACTTTCCATATGAGAAGATATTTGAATGGCAAGAGTTTTGCGTAGGTTTGCATCTTTGCACCTTTTGGAAGGATACCGGATTACCCCGTTGGCCAGATTTATTTTTACTGATAGGTAGAGGAGCTGGAAAGGATGGATTCATAGCCTTTGAAGCAATGTGCCTCATTTCTCCGCATAGCAATTTAAAATCATACGATGTTGATATTTGTGCAAATGCAGAGGAGCAAGCGATGCGCCCGGTAAATGATTTGCACGAGATTATGGAAAGCGTAGAACACACAAGTAAATTAAAGAATTTTTTTTCATGGACAAAGGAAAAAATAACTGGAATAAAGCATAAGGGCACAGTCAAGGGAAGGACGAATAACCCGAAGTCAAAGGACGGGATGCGTTCTGGGATGATTGTATTTAATGAAATTCATCAGTACATAAATTACGTATTGATAAAAGTGTTTATGACAGGACTTGGAAAGAAAAAACACCCTCGAAGCTTGTATGCTACGACAAATGGAGATATAAGAGATGGCCCGCTAGATGATATGGTAGCAAAAGGAGAGGGAATATTAAAAGGCGAAATAGGTGACAATGGCTTGTTGCCTTTCATGTGCCGTTTAGATAAAAAGGAAGAGGCTGATTACAAGCATATGTGGCAGAAAGCAAATCCATCTTTACCAGATCTTCCGGTGTTGATGGGTCAAATTCAAAAAGAATATATTGATTGGAAAGAAAGCCCAAGTACCAACGCTGACTTTATGACAAAGCGGATGAATTTACCACAGAGCGACAGCGAGGTGGCTGTCACAGATTGGGAAAATATAAAGGCAACAAATAGAGAGTTGCCTGATCTGACGGGTTGGTCTTGCACTTGTGGAATTGATTTCGTGAAAGTAACAGACTGGGCCAGTGTTAATCTACATTTTAAAAAGGGCGATGATAGATATGATATAAATCATTCATGGTTCTGCATAAAGTCTGCTGATTTAGAGAGAATCAAAGTACCATGGCAAGAGTGGGCAGAGCAAGGGTGTCTAACGATAGTTGACGATGTGGAGATTCATCCAGATTTGTTAGCCCAGTGGATATTTGAGCAGGCCACTAGGTATAACATAGTTGGTCTTGCGCTAGACAACTTTAGATATGCGCTGCTGTCTAAAAGTCTAAAAAAGGTTGGATTTGATGCTAGTGAAAAGAAAAACGTCAAGCTTGTAAGACCGTCTGATATTATGAAAGTAGCGCCGATTATAGATAGGTATTTTGCTAATAGGTACTTCATATGGGGTGATCACCCACCGCTTAGATGGGCCACCAATAACACTAAGGTTATCCGTGCAAGCCGCAGTATTGGTTCTGATACGGGTAATTTTTATTATGGTAAGATAGAGCCAAAGAGCAGAAAGACAGACCCGTTCATGGCGCTGGTGGCTTCTGTTGTTATAGAGGACGATATACCAGAGTTATCACAGATGGAAAATATTCCAATTATAACATTATAGGAGAGGAGGTGAGGACATGGGAATAATTAGCTGGATCCAAAGCAAAACAAAGGGTGGTTCTGTTCCGCTCGGTGGCGATATTTTAAAAGAATTTAATGAGTTTTTTGCAGACATATGTATAAGAGAATTGGCGTTTTGGAGTGCAATAAATATAATAGCCAATGCAGTTAGTAAGTGTGAATTCAAAACATTTTTGAATAATAAAGAGGTCAAGGGGCGTGAATACTACCTTTGGAACGTAGAACCTAATAAAAATCAGAACTCTAGTGAATTTATTCACAAGCTCATTGCAAAACTTTATGAAAAAAATGAGTGTCTTGTCATTGGCCATGGTGAGCAACTACTGGTAGCGGATAGTTTTAGTATACAAGAATATGCAGTTTATGAAGATATTTTCACCAATGTAACCGTTGGTGATTTTTTATTTAACCGGACTTTCAAACAGTCAGAAGTGTTGTATTTCAAACTTTCTGAGAAAAACATGAAAACCGTCACCTCCAGGATCAGCGAGAGCTATTTGAAACTACTTAAGCATGCAATGACAGCCTACCAAAGATCTAGGGGCGTAAAAGGCGTGTTTAAATATGACACGCTTCCGGTTGCGGGGACTGAGCAAAGGCTCTTTTTCGATGAACTCATAAATGAGAAGTTTAAGACTTTCATGGAAAAGCCTAATGCAATACTACCACTGGGGACGGGACAGAGTTTTATTGACGTGGGATCTAAAACATATGCAAATGAGAGTACTAGAGATATTAGATCTATGATTGATGATATTTGTGACTTTACGGCAAAGGCAGTAGGCGTACCGCCGGCGCTGATACGAGGTGATGTGCAGGGTGTCAATGAGGTTATTGATATGCTACTTACTTTTTGCATAGATCCATTGGTAGATATGATATCGGAGGAAATAGTGCGCAAAAGGTATGGCTATAATGCATTCTCTAAAGGTACATATCTAAAAATTGATACAAAGACAATCAAACACATAGACATATTAAAATTAGCTGCCAATATAGACAAGCTGATCTCATCAGGAGCGTATTCAGTTAACGGCATTCTTAAATTAATAGGCGAAGAGCGTATTGAGGAAGAGTGGGCAGACAAACATTTCATTACTAAAAACTATACGTCAATAGAAGAGTTACTAAATGCCATGGAGGCAGTGAAAGGAGGTGAAAACTAATGAAAAAAACATATTATTCTTTTTTGCAAGACGAAAAAGAAGCACAAATCTACATATATGGAGATATTACATCATGGCCATGGTATGAAACTGACGTATCTAGTTACACGCTGGCACAACAGCTATCTACCTTGGGAGAAGTTGAGACAATTCATGTATACATTAATTCCTATGGCGGTGAGGTTGCAGAGGGGTTAGCTATCTACAATGCACTAAAACGCCATAAAGCAAAGGTAATAACGTATGTGGATGGGTTTGCATGTTCGATTGCTAGCGTGATCTTTGCGGCCGGTGATGAGCGTATCGTATCAAACTCATCTTTACTAATGATACATGACGCATGGACATGGGCTGCTGGCAATGCAGAGGAGCTAAGGAAAGCGGCTGGTGATCTAGACATAATTACACAAGCTGCTGTAAATGCATACTTGGAAATTGTCAATATTACTGAAAAAGAAGTGAATAAGCTCATGGATGCAGAGTCTTGGATACCACCACAGGACGCATTAGCAAAAGGTTTTGCTACTTCAATTGTGAATAATACGGCATCGAACAAGGTAAGTCAAAGTAGTAGAATGGAAATATTTAACTTATTAATGGGCATGCGGAAAAATGTCCCAACAAATGAAACGCCAAAGGAAGAGGCTAGTCCAGAACCAAGACAGGAAGAAGTAAAAAACGTGCCAATGCAGTTCATGGGGGCACTATTTAGAATTTAGGAGGAAATCAGAAAATGAAAAACTTAGATCTATTACAAGCGAAAAGGGCTGAGATTTACAATAGGATAAATCAGGCCACAAAAGACGGAAATGAAGAGGCATTTGCGCAGGCGTTCAATGAGTTTATAGAATTCATTCAGCAATCCGTGTTAGACGAGGCAAAGGGTATCATGCAGGCAAATGATGTTAGCATCCTATCGGGAAGAGGTGTGAGACAACTTACATCTCAGGAGAATGAATACTACCAAGCTGTTGTTGGTGCAATGAAGTCCGCAAATCCAAAACAGGCCTTGGCTGAATTAGAGGTAGTAATGCCTCAAACTATCATTGATGATGTGATGGAGGATTTGGCCACAGATCATCCGTTACTAAATGCTATCAACTTCCAGAACACTTCTGGACTGATTGAACACCTAGTGAATACAAACGATACCCAGCTGGCCACATGGTCAAAGTTAACAGACCCAATCGTGAAAGAATTATCTAGTGGATTTAAGAAAGTAAATCTAAACGTAGATAAGCTCTCGGCGTTTTTACCTGTGGCTAAGGCCATGCTGGACTTAGGACCAGCTTGGATAGATAAGTATGTCAGAGCACTCTTAGGCGAGGCACTGTCAATGGGACTAGAAGAGGGAATCGTTAACGGTACTGGAAAGGACATGCCTATTGGAATGAATAGACAAGTTGGGGAAGGTGTTACCGTAACAGATGGTATTTATCCGATTAAAGAAACAATCAAGGTCGCTAGCCTAGATCCAGTTACATATGGCGAGCTACTATCTAAGCTGTGCATCAGCCCAAGTGGTAAAACTCGTGTGATCAAAAAGGTACTAATGGCAGTAAATCCAGTTGACTATATGAAAAAAATTATGCCAGCTACAACTATCAGAGGCGCAGACGGTACATATGTAAACAATGTGCTTCCTTTCCCGACGGAGATAGTTCCATCTGTATCGGTGCCAATTGGGAAAATGATTGTTGGGATAGCCGAAAAATACTTCATGGCAATCGGCACGGCTAAGTCTGGCAAAATGGAATATTCTGATGACTACAAGTTCCTAGAGGACGAGAGGGTCTATCTAGTAAAACTTTACGGACACGGCGAGCCTATGGATAATAATGCATTCCTGTATTGCAATATTGATGGGCTACAACCAGCAGCTCATCAAGTGTATGTTGCCAATATGAACAATGAGCCACTAACATTGTTTCCAACCTATGACGCTAGACTTGAAAGCCTAAAAATTGGATCCTTAGACCTAAGTCCGACTTTCAATAAGTCAGTGTTTGTATACACGACCAACACGACTAACGCCACCAATACAGTTCACGCAATACCTAGGGACGGTGAAGCAGAGGTGGAGATCACGGTAAATGGTGCAGCACATGCTAACACAGAATCTGCTACTTGGCATATTGGGGAAAATATGGTTGTTATAAACATAACATGTGGAACCGAGACCGAAACATACACAGTGACTGTGACAAAATCGTAAGGAGTAGAAGATGGCTGTAAGCGAAGAATTATTGAAAGCAGCCAAAGATTATTTATGCATATCATGGGATAGTGAGACAGGGAATGAAAACCTTAGGGGGCTCCTATCCCGTGGGATGGCATATTTAGATCAAGCTGTTGGCGTGGAATTAGACTACAAAATAGAAGATATACAAAGACAACTACTTTTTGACTTTTGCAGATACGGGAGATCGGATGCCTTTGAAGAATTTAAAGTGAACTTTTTATCAGAAATTCTTAGTCTACAGATTCGAGAGGATATAAAGGCATATGAAAAACCGAAAAACACAAACCTTCAATGATGGTATTGCTCAGATTTTCAAAAGCGATAACAGTGGGCTTGAAAATCTGTATACACTCTATTATCAAAATCGCATAGTTGGCTACGAAAGATTTTTTAAAGCAAAAGATAGGGCTATAAGAGTAGATTTGATGATACGTTGTCATTACATCACAGGCTTGCCAGAAACCGATATTGATTTCTTGGTGGTTAAGTTACACGATGGGAGTGCTTATAGAGTACGTCAAATTCAATACCATATGGACTTCAAACCATATGTGATGGATCTTTCGCTAGAAAAGATAAATGCATACTCGGATATAGCGATTGCATCAGATGCAGAGTTTAATTGCGCAATTGATGTCTATGAAAGTCAAGAGTATAAGAATCAGCTTGGGGAAATCGCGCGGAAATATGTAAAACTAAAGTCTTTGATGGCGCAGATCACAGCACAAGCAGGAGAGACCCATGAGGGTCAGGCAAATACTGAAACCGTTAAAATTACGCATAAATTTCTTGTAAAGGCTGTAGATATTGATATTAAGCCAGATATGTACTTTGTATACAAAGAAAATCGATATGATGTAAGATATTTTATGCAAAACTATAAGTACAATGACATTATAGAAGTTTTATGCAATTTGGTGATGTGATGAATGGATTTGATACAAGGGAGCTCACAGCTTTTCAAAAAGAACTATTAAAACTTGCGAAGCAAACAATGCCTAATGAAAGTGCGAAGTTTATGCGGGCGCAAGGGGATAAACTCCAAAGGAAAACGCTGGCATGTGCAAAATCAAGAATGAAGGAAAAAACAGGCATTCTCTTCAAAAGTATTAGACGAGGCAAAGTGTACACCTATAAAGGCAATGGAGGCACTAGCGTTCGTGTTTACAGTAAAAAGCCTGCATATCACATGAATCTGCTGGAATATGGACATAGGATTGTAACAAAGGATGGTAGAGAGCTTGGATTTGTAGAAGGGAAATTCTTTTTCCGTGATGCGGCAAAGGCCTTTGAACTCAAACACTATTCAGATACGCAAAATTTTATCGACAAAGTGTTGGAGGAGGGACTAAGTTAAATGATTACCATTCTTGAAATCAACCAAGCGATTATAGGCAAACTAGGAATTGCACTAGAGGACACAGCGTTTTCCGAAGTACCATTTACTGCTGAAGAAGTAAAGCGAGGAATCAAGAGGCCGTCTATCAAGGTAGAAATCAGCGAAACAAAGGATGTAAAAGTTAATTCTCTGTGTAGAGAAAAAGAAATTTCTGTAAACATATATTTTTTTGCTAAAGATCGTGATAACTACAAAATTGACAACATAAAAATGCAAAATATTATTACAGAAACCTTCCTTGACGGGCTATTCGCTAAGGAAGGTTTTTATATTCCAATTGAGTCCATAGAAAGCGAAGTTTCAGATACGGTTTTGATATGCTCTTTTGAATTATATTCGATAGAGCTATTGCCAGATGATACAGCACAAATGGATCCAATGGAAGAATTAGAATTTAGGGAGGTTATAGAATGATAAGCTTACCATCTATTGAGATAAACTTCAAACAATTGGCAGGAAGCTTAATAGCTAGGAGCCAAAGGGGTGTAGCCATACTTATTGTCAAGGATGCTAGTGACAAGGCGCCTGTGTTTGCAGAATACAAGGACATGTCTGAACTAGAAAAGGACAAAGCAAAGTTTACGGCGACCAATTACCAGTATATCAGAGACGTTCTAGGATATGCGCTAAATAAGGTTGTAGTTATTACAGTTGGGACAGTCAATATTCCAGATATGGCAAAAGCGCTAGAGCAAATAGAAAAAAATGTAAAAACTGGATGGATTACAATAGCCGATGGTGATGGCGTAGAATTTGCTACATTGGCAAGTTGGATTAAGTCAAAAGAGCAAGATAGAAAGACATATAAAGCCGTGCTTCACAAGGCTACAGCACCTAACTGCAAACATATCGTCAATTTTTACAATGACGAGGTGGAATTTGCAGATGAAAGAGGAGCGCAATCCGGTGAAGCCTACTGTCCATCGATCATGGGAATATTAGCGTCTTGCAATATAAAACGTGGGACTACATATTTTGAGTGCGCAGATTTGAAAAGAGTAGAAGAGACTGACGATAATGAAAAGGCTGTAAGCGAAGGAAAATTCATCCTTATAAACGATGTTGATAAAGTGAAGGTTGCATTAGGGATAAACTCCATGACAGCCATTGACGCATTGACAGCTACAGAGGACATGAAATTTATCGACATTGTTGAGGCTATGGACTTGATAAACGATGATATTTCATCAGTGTTCAAGACTTCATATCTAGGTAATTACAAAAATAACTACGACAATCAGATTCTACTGATCAGTGCGGTAAATTCTTACTTCAAACAGCTTGCAGACGATTATGTCCTAGATGGTAATCATTTGAACAAAGTAGACGTAGACGTAGTCGCACAAAGAGCAGCTTGGGCTGGAGTAGGTAAAGTAGAGGCTGAGAACTGGACAGTGCAGGAAGTGAAAAACAACCCGTTCAAAAGGACTGTTTTTCTGATCGGGGATATTAAGATATTAGGTGCCATGGAAAACCTAAAGCTAAATATCTCATTAGTATAAAGGAGGCTGAGCAAGATGATAAATCAAAATAGAATTATGAAAGGCAGCTCAGGATATGTGTGGCTCAATGGCAAGCTGCTAGCACATATCAAAAGTATTGAAGCAAAGATTACGGGTAACTTTGAAGAGGTTAGCGTTGCAGGCGAATTTACTACCCATAATGTGTATATTGGTTGGTCAGGAGAAGGCAGCATGGTTTTGCAAAAAATAGACAGTACATCCATTAATTTACTAGCAACCGCATTCAAAAGTGGGGTTATGCCTGACATTAAAATTGTAACAAAGCTTGAAGATAGGTCGACTGGAAAAGCTGAGCGCGTAGCAATAGAAAATATTGTATTCACGGAATTCATGCTAACCAAGTTTGCTTCCAAAGAGCTGATAGAAGAGGAGTTGCCCTTCAAATTCTCAAATTATGAAATTTTAGAGGCAATAGCATAAAGGTAATGAGGGGTGCCCGAGGGCGCTCCTTTATTTTGGAGGTGGATAGTATGGAAAAAGCAAGTTTTCAAGATCTAATTGCTCGAAAAATGCAGAAGGAACAAGACAAGCATAAGTTCATAGAAATCAATGTGAGTTCAATGGGAAAATCACTTGTGTTTAAAAAGCCAAGCGATGACGCTGTAATGGATACCATGGATGAGATTAGGAATGGTCAGACGACAGGAAATGCTTTCAGGGCTTACAAAAAGTTAATTTATTTGGCTTGTGATACGCTACAGGACCCACAGCTACATGAGGAGCTACAAATTAAAGATCCCTTTGACACTGCTGGTGAGATTTTTGATTTTGTTGAGATTATGGAAATCGGAGACAAACTCATGGATTTTGTAGGGATTACTAATATGGGTGATGAGATAAAAAACTCATAGCGCATGATGCGGAAATAAACGATTTCGCATTTTATGTAGTGCGAGGTTACAAAATTTCAGAATTAATAAAATTGAGTTATACTGAAAAATTTTTTTTGCATTATGCGCGGGAACAGTATTATGACGAGGAAATAGAAAAGCTTAAAGCATTAAGGGGGGTAAGCTGGTGAGTAAAGCAATAAATATCATTCTAAACATGCAAGATAGAATGACTCCTAAGATATTACGAGTGTCTAAGAAAGTTGACGGTCTAAGCAAAGATGTCCAAAGAGCCACAACACGTTTTGCGAATATGGGAAACAAATTCAGTGCATCTGTAGACAAAATGGTGGCAAAAGCAGGCAGGTTGGCAAAAATAGGTGCAGGCATGGCAGTAGCGGGTGCAGGCGCTGGTGCAGTGCAGATGATAAAGCAATCGGACACGTATACAGGCATACAGGCAAGACTATCACTAATTAACGATGGACAGCAGAGTGTGGCTGAGTTTAATGAAAAAATATTTAAATCAGCAGACAGAGCACGTGGGAAGTATACTGAGATGGCTGACATCGTAGGCAAGTTAGGAATTGTCGCAAGCAAGTCATTCAAAAACAATGATGAAATATTACAATTTAGTGAACTGCTTACCAAAAACTTCAAAATCGCTGGGGCAAGTGCAGAAGAACAAAGCTCAGCTACGTACCAGCTAGCACAAGCTATGGGTGCGGGTAAGCTGCAAGGTGACGAATTCAGATCCATAATGGAGAACGCTCCTTTATTAGCGCAAGCTATAGCGAAGGAAATGAAGATACCTATAGGCAAATTAAAAGAAATGAGTTCTGACGGTTTGATAACAGCAGATATTATCAAATCCGCATTACTCAATTCTGCTGATGAAATCAACGAAAAGTACGCACAGATGCCAGTAACCTTTAGTGATGTTGCGTCTAAAATGCAGAATTTAGCGATTAATAAGTTGCAGCCAACGTTTCAAAAAATGTCCCAATGGCTTAACTCGGAAAAAGGGGAGGCGTCAATAGGCAGGATCATTGATATTGTTTCAAAACTTGTAGCATTTTTACCTGTTATATTTAATAAATTTAGCGAAATATATGCTGTCATTAAAAAAGTATACGACATTTTCATAAAGTACCAAGACCTGATATTATTGATTGCTACGTTTACCGCGTCAATAATCATGGTCACGAAGGCAATTTCTATTTTGAAGAATGTATTTACCGTTCTGCAAATAGCAATTCTACTTTTTAATGGCACTTTGGCACTTACGCCACTAGGATGGATAGTAATAGGGATTTCGGCTGTGATAGCAGTAGGTGTATTGTTATGGAAGAACTGGGATACCATTAAAGAAAAATTAGGCAAGGCATTCGAGATTATAAAAGAGAAGCTGCTAGGAGTGTTTAAAAAAATTCAAGACGTAATTAATAAAGTCAAGGAGTTTTTCGGCTTCAAAGATCACAAAGTAAACTTAGAGGTGAACACCACGGAGAGCAACTACTCAAAATCTAACGGCAATACTTATGGTCCAAAAGCTACTATTCCTAGACATGCCACAGGTACTTCATACTTCCAAGGAGGACTTACTTCCATCAACGAGCATGGCGGTGAGATTATAGATCTAAAGAATGGGGCTCAGATTATTCCGTCTGATAAATCTGATAAGCTTTTAGACCAGAAGAGTGGAAATATAATCAATATCAATATTAATAGCGTAGGAAAGTCAACAAAAGAGATTGTTGATGAATTCGTAGCACAGTTAAAGCTCGTCTTGGTCAACATGTAGGTGAATATATGGATATATTTTTAAGCATAAACAATCGTGAAAGGCTTAATGGTTGCTTCGGCAAAACACAGACTAGGGGTAGAGGTTAAAAACGCAATTAAAGGACCTGTCAACGATCGTATTGCTTTTTACAACAGTATCATGGCACAAGGTCGTTTTTTTATCCTAAGGCACTGCAAAGCAACAATCGGAGCACTTGAAACAGCTGTGTATAACGCTAAGAAACCAACAGATGATGTAAGGCTTGACAATGGAAGCACAAATGTAGACAGCCTTGACAGTATGGAGTATTCAACAGAATCCATGCAAAGTGAAATCATGTATTTAAACCTAAGGAGGTGAGGACTTGCGAGCAGTAACGCAGTATTTAAAACAGCAAGGATATAGCGTCATAGATGATAGTTATTATTCCTACATAGACCTATGGCTGAAATGGTATAAAGGTAAAGTGGCAGCCTTCCACAACTACAGACAGTACAACGGCAAGAAGAAAGTAAGTAGAACCCGAAAAACACTCGGAATGGCAAAAACCGTGGCTGAGGACTGGGCAAATCTCATGTTAAATGAAAAGGTTAAAATTGTAGTTGATAAAACCGCAACAAACGAAAAGATTGAGTCAGTGCTTGACCAAAACGATTTCAGAGTGCGAGGCAATCAGCTTATAGAATTAGCATTTGCACTAGGAACAGGGGCTTTTGTTGAGTATTTAGATGGCGACAACGTGGTTATAGACTATATTCGTGCAGGAATGATCTATCCTCTATCATGGGATAACGGAACAATTAAAGAATGTGCTTTTGCCAGTGAGAAAGTAGATGGCAAAAAGAAAAAGATATACCTCAATATTCATACGCTGGATGAGAATGGCAATTACGTCATTGAAAACAAGATGTTTATTCGAGATACAAGCACATTAACACCAACAGAGCTCCCAGAAGACGTACTGGAAACAGTTAACACGGAGTCAAGCGTTCCACTCTTCCAAATCATCAAGCCAAATATAGTGAACAATGTTAACCTTGATTGCCCTATGGGCATTTCAGTGTATGCAAACGCTATTGACCAACTAGAGGGCTGTGACCTTGTTTATGACAGTTACAACAACGAATTTAGACTAGGAAAGAAGCGAATTATAGTACCTACTACCATGGCTAGAGCGATTATGGAAGACGATGGTACCATAACGCAAATGTTTGACGATAATGACGTAGAGTTCTATGCTATAGACCTCGGGCAAAATGCCGAAAACAAGCTGCAAGAGATTGATATGGAGATTAGGGCGGATGCCCACGATAAGGGACTTAACAAGGCTCTTGCATTGATATCTAAAAAATGCGGCATGGGAACTGATAGATACAGCTTTGAGCACGGTAATGTAAAGACGGCAACAGAGGTTATCTCTGAAAAGTCAGACTTGTTCCAAAACCTTAAAAAGCACGAAATTGTGCTAGAAAGTGCTCTTGTGGATATGACTAGGGCAATTGCATCGCTTCTAGGAAATAGCGAGGAGTTTGAAATAACAATTAATTTCGATGATTCAGTTATAGAAGACGCTAATGCCGAAAGGCAACGTGACCTACAAGAGATCAGAGACGGCATCATGCAGAAATGGGAATATAGAGCAAAATGGTATGGCGAGGATGAGGCCACAGCTAAGAAGATGGTAGGTATTGAGGACTCAGAAGATGAAACAATGGAGTTTGGCGGTGATAAGTAATGCTAACACCAAATCAACTAGACCAGGTACCTGATTCACTCGTGGAACTTTACTCAAAAGCAGAGCTTGATATCTTGCAAGACATGGTCAGGCGTATCACAACATATGACTTCTTTATCCCAGCTGCTGAGTACCAATTTAGAAAGCTTCAGGACATGGGGCTATTATATGATGAAATAATAAAAAAACTATCCGCTATGTCGGGCATCACAAATGAACAGATAGAGATCCTCATAAAAGAAGCTGGCGCACAATCTTTGAAAATAGATGATTCCATCTATCGAAAAGCAGGACTAAGACCTACACCACTTGACGCAAGCCCAGCAATGCAAGCTGTATTATCATCTGGCATTGCTAAGACGAGCCGGCTTTTCAAGAATCTAACCAAAACAACTGCCAGCACAGCGTCAAAGCAGTTTGAAGACCTGCTTGACCGTGCATATATGCAGATTACTACAGGAGCATTTGATTATAATACTGCAATTAGGATGGCGGTTAAAGACCTTTCAAGTAAAGGTGTGGCATCAATCACCTACCCCGCTAAAAACGATAAATTAGGGCATACAGACTATATGGACGTTGCGGTTAGGAGAGCAGTTCTTACAGGCGTTAATCAAACATCAGCGCACCTACAGTTAGCACGAATGGATGAGATGGAGTGCGACCTTGTAGAAGCTACTGCTCATGTGGGGGCAAGACCAGAGCACCAATTATGGCAAGGCAAGGTATTTTCTCGCGGTGGAAAAAGTAAAAAATATCCCGATTTTGTAGAAAATACAGGTTATGGGACTGGTGAGGGGCTTTGTGGGTGGAACTGTAGGCACAACTTTTTTCCATTCTTTGAAGGGGTTAGCGAGCCAGCTTATAGCAAGATCGACCTCGAGGATATGAATGCTCTGAAATATGAATATAATGGCAAGAAGATGACTGAGCATGAAGCTGTTGGCAAGCAAAGACAGATAGAGCGTAATATCCGAAAATGGAAGCGTGAATATGTTGGCATGGAAACAGCAGGGCTACCAACAGAAGAGGCAGTATCTAAAATAGCTAAATGGCAGAACGCGCAAAAGGACTTTCTGAAGCAAACTGGACTAAAGCGCCAAGTAGGCCGTGAGCAAATCGGCGGATACGGTAAGAGCCAAGCAGGAAAAGTTACTCAGGCAAATAAAAAAGCTGGAAAAGTTGCAAACCGTGCGAAAAGTGATATAATAAATCATAAGGTGGTAAACGCAATGGATTCCACAGTACCTAAAGCGCTGAAATTCAATGATAATAGTGATTGGATTCCAGATGGCGCAAAAATCGAAAATGTTCACATAATTGCTGGAAAAGATGTCAACACTAAAATAAGAGTCGCTGAGACACTTGCCGAAAAATATGGTGGCAAAGCTAATGAGTGGATGAAGAAAGTCGGTAAGGTTTCATCCATGAAATATGATATCGATATCCATTGGTACGAACACAGCGAAATTGGACCTGTTGACCACAAAGTCAAAAACGCCAAGGAAAGGAGTGCTAAAAAATGAGAATAAGATACACTGGAGAGAGTTTTGGGGTAGATAGTTTGACAAATGGGAAAACGTATAAATGTATTGCGGTAGAAGGCGACGGCAGATTTTTACGTATTGTTGATGATTCTGGAGAAGATTACTTATATTCAGCAAAAAGTCCTGGTTCCTTAGATGAACCTGATAAGTGTGGCGTTTGGGAAGTCGTGGAAGATTCTGAAGATGGAACACTCCAAAAACTTTTAGGCGCAAAAGTAGAACAATTTGTTAGTTAAAATATATACCGCACAGTGAAAATCTGATGCGGTATTTTTATACCCATTTGCCCTGAGCATGGCATTAAACGTGCTTATTTTTTATTGCATTCTACCCGTTATGCTTTCGGGGCTAAATAAAAGCACCTCAATACTGGGACTGGCCAGATAAAAAGGACAGAGGAGAAAGGATAATTTTATGTTAGATTGGCTTAAAACAATTTTAGGAACAGCGTACAGCGAGGAGATTGACAAAAAGGTATCAGATGAGATTGGTAAGGGATTTGTTGCAAGAAGTGATTTCAATGTTTTAAACGAAACAAAGAAAACGCTTGAAGGGCAAATCTCGGAAAGAGACAAGCAACTTGAAGACCTCAAGAAGGTCGATGCAACAGGACTGCAAGCGGAGATCACACGATTGCAGGGAGAAAACACCACAGTAAAAAGCGACTTTGATAAGCAGCTCAAACAGATTCAACTTGAAAGCGCTTTAGACGTGGCACTCTTGGGCGCCAGAGCCCGCGACACTAAGGCTGTAAAACCGTTTCTCAATCTTGAATTGGTAAAACTTGACGGAGACAAGCTACTTGGATTTGAAGAGCAGCTAAAAAGCATTAAGGAATCAAAATCATTTTTATTCGAGGACGAAAAGCAGACAACACCTCTTAGAACAGGCATGAGACAAACAGGAACTGAGGGCACGCCTGATAAAAAAGAAGAGGCAAATGCCGCATTTCGTTCGTTATTTGGAAAGGAGAATTAAACAATGAAAGTTTCAAGAGAACAAGCAGAGGCTCTAATACAGGAGCAGTTAATTAACACGATTCAGCAAAAGGCACCAACGCAATCCGTATTTATGGGGCTTGCTAAAAAGTTACCAAACATGACAAGCAAGCAGACAAGGATTCCCGTACTTGATATGCTGCCAATGGCATACTGGGTAAATGGCGATACCGGATTCAAGCAAACATCACAGCAAGCATGGGACAATGTATTTTTGACAGCAGAAGAACTTGCTGTTATCGTACCGATTCCAGAAGCTGTTGTTGATGACGCTAGCTTTGACATTATAGGAGAGATAGAGCCAAGAATCATCGAGGCTATGGGCATCAGGGTAGACCAAGCAATTATCTTCGGTATCAATAGACCGGCGGGCTGGGATGCTGACATTATCACAAGAGCAAGACAGGCAGGAAATAACGTTGCACCAGGAGCAACACCTGACTACTATGACTTGCTTCTTGGCGAAAATGGTGTCATCTCCAAAGTAGAAGAAGACGGATATATGGTAAAAGGTGCAATCGCCGCCATGGGCATGAGAGGGAAACTAAGAGGCGTCAAAGGAACGGACGGCCATCCGATATTTAAATCGGACATGCAAAGCACGACAACATATGCGCTTGATGGAGCCCCTATGTATTTCCCTGAAAACGGTAGTTTTGACCAAAAGACCGCTCAATTGGTCGTGGGAGATTTCTCACAAGCGGTATACGCGATCAGACAAGATATCACAGTAAAGATTCTTGACCAAGGTGTTATCCAAGACCCCAACACGAAAGAAATCGTATACAACCTTGCACAACAAGACATGATTGCTCTTCGTGTTGTGTTCCGTATGGGATGGGCTCTTCCTAATCCTGCTACACATATGGATGAGGACAGGACGGGATGTGCGTTTGCATACTTAGAACCGCCAACAGCTGTAACAACAAAGACTGTTACATATACAGTTAAGGATAATGCGGAAACACCAGTAGCGATTGAAGGTGCCGTGGTTGAAGTTAATGGCTCTAGGCTCAAAACTGGCGCTAGCGGAGAAGTGGTATTTAACCTAAGGGCTGGCAACTACGCAGTGAAAATCAAGAAAAACGGATATGTGCCAGTAACCGAAACATTAACTGTTGCAAGCGCAGAAGTAACTAAAAATATTACGCTCATACCAAGCGCATAAAAAGAGGTGAGGCAGTATGGCATATGCAGATTATACGTATTACAAAGATATATACCTAGGCACCATGCCTGAGGAAGACTATAAACGTCTTTCTCAGCAGGCTTCTGCCTACATAGATAATATAACCTTTGGTCGAGCGAGTAAAAACCAACCCGAAAAAATATTGAGTAAAATCAAAGATGCTTGCTGTGCTGTATCAGATGTTTTACATCAAAAGCAAAGTGGCGGTGAGATTGTAGCCCAAAGGGTAGGCTCATGGTCAAAAGAGTTCGCTAGCAGCGGTAAGACTTCAGAGCAAAAGCAATACGAAGCAGCACACATGTATCTTGCAATGACGGGGCTAATGTATCAAGGTGGGTATAATGTTTAACGACACAGTGACGATATATAACAAGTACAGTGATGGCAATATCGAGAAGTGGCAACGTACAGTTTTAACAGGTGTATTTTGGGACAGTTCTAAAGGTGCCATATTGCGAAAGACAGGTGCTTCTTCTGATGATGGACTAATGTTATTGATGCCGCGGGATGTAAATGCCACAGGCAAATATTTAAAGCCTAAAGAGTGGGCAGCGCTTGCAGACAAGTCAGAATGCTGGACCTTGCAATCAGGGGACAGTGTTATACTAGGCGACATTGACCACGAGATTGTTAAGTCATCTAAAGAGTTACAGCAGTTTGATAATTTAATTACGATTAGCTTAGTTGATACTAAAGGCTTTGGGGATGATATGGCACACTGGGAGGTATCGGGTAAATGAAAAACGGGATAACAGTCGTGAGCAATCTTGATGGTGTTGATAAGATGCTGAAAAAGAGAGGACTAGAACCAAATGGTAAAGTGCAACAGGTTTTAGCGCATGAAGTCGCTAGGAACTGTGATCCTTACGTACCTATGCAAGAAGGTATATTGAAAAATACTAGAATCGTAGAGAATGATGGAGTTATCTACCAGGGACCATATGCCAGATATCAGTACCACGGTAAGCTCATGATTGGCAGAGCACCTAAAAAACTTACAGACAAAGACTTGACCTATCATGGAGCACCGCAGAGAGGGCCCTTTTGGGATAAACGAATGTGGAAAGACAAAGGCAACGGAATTGTTGATAGAATTGCTAAAGCAGCAGGAGGGATACCAAGTAAATGAGTGTTATAAAAGCAGTACAAGATTATCTACGGCAGTACAACGGTATGGTACTTCAAGTCTTAACGGACCAGACAGGCGAAAAACCATCTAGCTACGCACTTGCGCCATCTGGTAATGGGAAGACCACCACTGACGTTGTGGGCAATAAAACATTTGAGAATAATTACGTTTTTTACGCTAAGGAATCAGCCGCCAATGAAGTAGATCGCCAAGAAAACTATGACTTTTTAGAAAGTCTTACAGATTGGCTAGACGATCAAAACGATGCTAATAGTCTGCCTATACTTTCAGGTGGATATGAAGCTGAGAGCCTAGAAGTATCAAATGCAATGCTGTTTGAAATTGACGAGGATGGCACGGGTCTCTACCAGGTGCAAATTAAACTTATTATAACGAAGAGGAGGAAATAACCTATGGCAGGAGGAAAAATTAAACGAAGCTTGATTGCAGCATTTTTAAACACGGGAACATCTGCAATACCTACATGGAGTTTGATTGGTGACGGCGTGACAGAGCAAACAATCGCATACAATCCACAAACGTCAGACGAGACGTACATAAATCAAGATAGCGGCAGCACAGACGTGGAAAGCTACAAGCCAAACATTCCAACACCAATGACAGCAATCAAGGGCGATGAAGTGTTCGAGTTTGTGGACGAGATCCGCAAGAAAAGAAAGGTGCTTGCCGATGCTAGAACCGAGATATGTATAGTGTATCTCTATGAGGCACCCATAGGCGGTGCATACGAAGCTGAGAAAAACATATGCTCTGTGCAGATTGATGATTTCGGTGGCCCTGGTGGTGAAAGTGCAAAATTGAATTTCACCCTAAACTTAATAGGTGATCCAGTGCTTGGCACCTTTGACCCAAGCACAAAAGAATTTATTGATGATTAAATAAGTGCCCTGCCATATGGCGGGGCTTAATCATTTCAAGGAGGGAAAATAGATGAAAATCCAATCAGGATTAATCACCATACCGGTGGAAAGGGATGGGCAGCATGTCGGCGAGATTAAATTCAACCCTAATGACCTGGCTATGGTTTAGTGCCTGCAACCAGTGCGGCAAACGCCTATAAAAACCTTGCCATGCGTGGTTATAATGATGAGCAGATTAAAACAGTAATGACAGCCCTTAAAAACAGTGCGTCTTTTGGCAGACAAGCAAGCCTTACAATGGGTCAAGCTGTGCAAAGCGCTACAGAAGGTTTGAAAAATGAGAACTCAATCCTTGTAGACAATGCAGGCGTTACTAAAAACGTCTCTATGATGTGGAAAGACTACGCCAAGAACATCGGCGTAGGAGTAGATAGCCTAACTAAACAGCAGAGGATCCAAGCAGAAGTTATAGGAATTATGGAAGAGACACGATTCCAAATGGGTGATGCCGCTAAAGTCGCAGATACTTATTCGGGACAGGTAATGAAGCTAGGCTTCAATTTCAATAACCTCAAAATCGCCGTTGGAAATGCAATAATGCCTATCGTGCAGGCGGTGCTTCCTGGCATTAATGCAATGATCACAGGATTTACAAAGTTGGCCAATGTAGCAGCACAGGTAAGTACACTGTTATTTGGTAAACAAGTGACAGAGCAAAAAGAAATTGCAAGCAGTGCGGCGGCGGGGGCGAAAGCCGAAGATAAGCTGGCCAAGTCTACAGAAAAAGCGGGTAAGGCAGCTAAAGGTGCTCTTGCTGGATTTGATGACCTAAACGTACTGGCCAAAGATACAGCAGATAACGCTAGTAGCGCAGCTGACGATATAGAAACGCCAAGCGTGGTTGATGTTGGCATGTCTGGTGAACTCGGCGCAGGAATGGAAGTTAGTCCAGATGCACAGGCAGCAGTAGACAAATTCAAAGCATTATTAGCACCATTACAATCCATCAATCTGGACAACCTTGAAAAATCATTTGATAATATTAAGATCGCCATGCAACCTCTCGCACAAGAGTTATTTGTAGGACTTGATTGGGCATATAAAAATGTACTTGTGCCAATAGCAAAATGGGCAGCAGAGAAAATAGCACCAGTAATATTGGATTTGATATCGAGCGCCCTAACAATTCTACATAACGTAATTGTGGCAATAAGGCCTCATGCTACATGGTTATGGGAGACGTTTTTACAGCCCCTAGCAAGTTGGACTGGTGGCGTTATAGTAACAGCGCTTGGACTAATTGCAGATGCACTGAAGGGTATATCTGATTGGATTAGTGAAAATAAAGACCTTGTAGGACAGATGGCTTTGCAAATAGGGATATTTTTTGCAGCTTGGAAAGTTACTGAGCTATTAGCATTTATTCAGATAAGTGGCGGTATTGTTGCAGCTCTTACTAACATTAGAAAAGCTATTATAGCTGCAACGGTGGCGAAGGTTGCAGATAAAATGGAGACTATCTATTTAACAGCACTTTACGCAAAAGACTTCATAATT
>JAVBKP010000008.1:0-24642 GCA_031553975.1 Anaerovoracaceae bacterium
TTTATTTCTATTCAAATCACCATACTTTGGATCCCCTATGATTGGATACCCTCGGTCTGCTAGGTGTACACGAATCTGATGGGTTCTGCCGGTAAGAAGCTCTGCCTCTACCAACGAGTAACCTCTCTTGGACTCCACAGGTCTTATGATGGTCTCCATATGTATTCCTTCAGAGGTCTGCTCCTTTTGGATCATTGTCCTATTACGCTTTTCATCCTTGACCATGGTGTTCTTTATGTGCAGTTCTTTTTTTACCTCCCCAAAACATCCCGCTAGATACAGTTTTTGTATACCTGTTCTTTCTCGTATGAGTTGGTTCAACGCCTGCAATGCCATATGATTTTTCCCGAAAACCACCAGTCCGCTGGTATTTCGATCCAGCCGATTTACAGCAGCAGGTGTAAAAGTTTTTTCCAGCCTGGGCACATATTCGCCTTCTTCAATGAGATAATCAATCACTTGATTAACCAGTGTATTTTTTTTCTCAGTTTCATCCCCATGGGTAAGCAATCCCTTGGGTTTACCTGCTATAAGGATATTATCATCCTCGTACACAATGTCAAACTGTTTTTTAGTGTGGGTGATTTTTACTTTTTTTACATAAGCTTGCAACGCCTCGTCTGTTATATACATTTGCAATACATCACCTAGCGCAAGTATAGTCTCTCCATTCACTCTTTTTTTATTTACTTTTATATCCTTGCGCACCATCTTGTATATATGACTCAGAGGCGCGTTAGGCAAATATTTTCTCAAAAATCTGTCAAGCCGTTGGTTCTGCTCGTTCTCCGTTATTATTATTTCCTGCATACTAAAGAATTGGGTCCCCCACTGTGTGTACCCTCATCAGGTTCGTCGCCCCAGAACGTCCTACAGGAACGCCTGCCGTGATAACGATGACCTCACCTTTTTTGATAAGTTTTTGGACGATGGCACCCTGAATAGCAGCTTCAAATAATTTTAAATATAAATCATGAGCAGCCTCAGTAACAAAAGGTACTACCCCCCATACGATGGATAGCTGCCTTGCTGTACGTGCATCAGATGTGGATGCCACTATAGTAGCTTGTGGTCTAAATCTAGCAATCATTCTCGCTGTATCACCAGATGTGGTACAAGTTAGGATATGATCTGTTTTTAGGTCACTAGCACACATACATGTAGCATGGCTAATCGCATCTGTTACGCTATCGCCTCTCAATGTGCCTTTGGCATCTAATATACCTTTATAGTCCAACGCTTCTTCTGTATTTACTGCTATGTTATACATGGTTTTTACTGACTCTACAGGGTATTTGCCTGCTGCTGTTTCGCCAGATAGCATGATGGCATCTGTCCCGTCAAATATAGCGTTGGCTACATCTGTGATCTCTGCACGTGTAGGTCTTGGGTTTCTCATCATAGAATCAAGCATTTGGGTCGCTGTAATAACTGGTTTTCCTGCCATATTACACGCTTTAATCAGCTGCTTTTGGACCACAGGAATCTTCTCTGCCGCTATCTCCACCCCAAGGTCACCTCTAGCTACCATGATTCCATCTGATGCTGCCACAATAGCCTTCGAGTTGTTAATGCCCTCTTGGTTCTCAATTTTTGCGATGATTTTAATATGAGATGCACCTTTTATATCCAGTATACCTCTAATTTGGGCAATGTCTTCTGCCTTACGCACGAAAGACGCTGCAATGAAATCTATGTCATTTTCTACACCCATGATGATATCATCATAGTCCTTTTGGGTCAATGCAGGCAGGTGAAGATTTACATCAGGCACATTGATGCCTTTATAGCTTTTGACAATCCCATCGTTATTTACGATACATTTTATATCTGTATCTGTAACTGACTTCACTTCTAGCTCTACTAGCCCGTCATCTATTAGGATTTTATCTCCGGGTTTTACTTCGTGAGGAAGATTGGCATAAGATACACTACACCCCTTCTCATCGCCCTTTGTAGTTTTTGTGGTAAGGGTAAAGGGTTGCCCCGTCTTTAGCATATACGCATCCCCATTATCCCCTTGCTTAAATATGCCTGTACGTATCTCTGGGCCTTTGGTATCTAACAAAAGTGCCACGTACTGCCCTACTTCTTTGGCTGCTTCTTTCACCAGTTCCATTCTCATTTTATGCTCTTCATGAGAACCATGAGAAAAGTTAAATCTAGCCACATTCATTCCATTTTTAATCATTTCTACCAATACTTTTTTATCATCTGTAGCCGGTCCTACGGTACATATTATCTTTGTTCTTTTCATTGTTACTCCTTTTCTATTATTGCGCTAAGACTGCTGCCATCATTAATAAATCATCATGATTTTTTTTCGGCATGCCTAAAGCTTCTTCTAAATCATAGTCAGTCACAGTATCTCCACTGATTCCAACCGCTCTGTTTTTCACGTCATCCCTAAGCAAGTTCACTGCATGGTAAGCAAGCCTGCTAGCTAACATTCTATCATAAGAAGTAGGCACGCCTCCTCTTTGAATATAGCCTAGCACCACGTGCTTGGTTTCTATGCCTGTCTTTTCTTGTAAGGCCATAGCCAGATCATGGGATTGCATTTCCATGCCTTCTGCCATCATGATGATGTTATGAAGTTTTCCTTGGTTCTTGCCTTCGACTAGGGTCTTTGCCAATCCATTCACATCAAGAGGCTTTTCTGGTATTAATATGGCCTCTGCACCTCCTGCTATTCCTGAGTATATGGCTATATCTCCGCAATGTCGTCCCATTACTTCTATTATTGTAGCACGCCCATGTGATGATGATGTGTCCCTTACATGAGCAATGGCTGTCAAAGCTGTATTAACCGATGTATTAAATCCAATCGTAAAGTCTGTGTATGCTAAGTCATTGTCAATGGTTCCTGGCAGTCCCATAACAGCAATGCCTCTTTTTGACAATTCCAAGGCCCCTGTCAGAGATCCATCTCCACCGATTACAATCAATCCATCAATATCAAAGGTTTCAAGCATGTTAAGAGCCCTTGCCTTCCCCTCTTCTGTCATGAACCTATCGCTTCTGGCAGTACGTAACATGGTTCCACCACGCTGAATTGTGTCTGAAACATCACGAGGTCCCATTTTGCGTATGTCTCCATCAATGAGTCCTTCATAGCCCCTGCTGATGCCATAGATTTCCATGCCGTTGTAAATAGCCGTTCTCACCGCTGCCCTTATAGCAGCATTCATGCCTGGCGAGTCTCCTCCGCTTGTTAAAACTGCAATTTTTTTCATTCTTTGTTCTCCAATCTATATGTAAAAAATGTTATTATTTAATTAAGCCACTCTAAATAATACCACACTTTGGTATAAAAAAGTAGTGCTTGCTTGTTATTTTATATTTTGTTTTCCAAGTAGCCCCTCTAATTGGCTAATTAAATCAGGTCCAAACGTCACCCAACGGCTTCGATCCGCCTTGATTTTCTTCCCCAATGCCTCTGAATAAATCACCACTGGCATGTCCCCCGGATACCTTTGCAGGATAGCACTGATGGACTGAATCACTTCCATTTCATTTAGTTCTTTTGGCACCTTTAGGTTAAGCGTCTGTACTTTAGTTGCTGGTTCTGGTGCTTTCCTATCACCATTGTACTTTCTATATCCCGGTTCAGGTAATACGGTTGGTTTGCCAACTTCTATAGGAGCCACAGCCTCTGCAATTATTTTAGGCGCCTCATCTTCCTTGAAATTTAGTTTACCCCGAACTGCAATTATTTTTTCGTCTCCAAACAGACTTATATTTTTTTCGTATATATTCGGAAAAATGATGACTTCAATTGAGCCATACAGGTCTTCTAACTGCAAGAAACTCATCATCTTATTGCTCTTGGTGGTCATTCTCTTTTGGCTGGCAATAATGCCTGCCACAGTCAATGTCATACCCTCTGTGAACAGCTCGCTCTCCTCTGCATTGATTATATCTTCACTGGTAGCCGAAACTATGGTTTCTATCTGCTGGGTGTAGTCGTCAAGCGGATGTCCGCTCAGGTAGATACCAAGTATTTCTTTTTCCATCGCTGCCAGTGCCTGGGAGGCGAACTCTGCCACATCAGGCAAACGTTCGCTTATACTCATATCCGTAGGCGCATCACCCGCCATTTGAAACAGTGACATTTGCCCATCAATGTTCTTGCGTGCCGTATTTTGTGCATTTTCCATGAGCCCTTCAAAACAAGCAAGCATCTGTGCTCTGTTAGCACCTAAAGATCCCATGGCCCCTGCCCGAATCAAGCTGTCCACAGCCTTCTTGTTGATTTCATGAATGTTCATTCTACTGATAAAATCGAATACGCTAGTAGCTGGACCCTTTTCTTCTCTTACTTTGATGATTTCATCAATGGCACCTGCGCCAACATTTTTCACACCTTGCAAACCAAATCGAATATTCCCGTCCTCTACAGCAAATCTCCTGTAGCTTTTATTCACATCAGGAGGCAATATAACAATTCCCATTTCCTTGCAATTTCTGATATATTTTGCCATGTGGTGTGCGTCACCCATGACACTGGTCATCAATGCTGCCATGAACTCTACAGGATAGTATACCTTCAAGTATGCGGTCTGATACGCTAACACCGCATAGGCTGCCGCATGCGACTTATTAAAAGCGTATTCTGCAAATTTTATCATCTGTGCAAATATCTCTTTGGCAGCTTTTTCTGGCACGCCATTTCGCACGCATCCCGGCACAGTTACGTTACCTTGGTCATCGGTCTCACCAAATACAAAGATCTCTTCCTCTCTTTGCATTACCTCCACCTTTTTCTTGCCCATAGCACGACGCACTAGATCACTCCTACCATACGTATATCCCGCCAAATCTCGAACCACTTGCATTACCTGTTCCTGATAGACGAGACAGCCATATGTTACATCTAGGATGGGCCTAAGACTATCATGGACATAGGTTACCAACTTTGGATTCTTTTTATTGGCTATATATGTGGGAATTGAGTCCATAGGTCCTGGTCTGTACAAGGACACCCCTGCTATTATATCCTCAAAACAATCTGGCTTTAGCCCTTTCATGAACTGCCTCATGCCAGCACTTTCTAACTGAAACACACCAAATGTGTTAGCACTACTAATCAGGTCAAAAACAGCCTTATCATCGTACTCCATGGTCTGAAAATCTATGCTCACACCATGGTCTTCTTTTATCAGTTGAATGGCATCTTGGATGATGGTCAAGTTCCTAAGCCCCAAAAAATCCATCTTTAATAGTCCTAGCTCTTCTATGGTGTTCATGGTGAACTGGGTGGTCACCCCTTTGTCTTGCACATAGAGCGGCACATACTCATCCACGTCTTTTTTAGATATTACAACCCCTGCTGCATGAGTAGACGCATGTCTTGGCATACCCTCTAAAGAGATGGCCATGTCTAACAATTGCTTTACGGCCTTGTTATTCTCATAATCCGCCCTAAGGTCAGGATTCATTTTTATGGCCTTTTCCACTGTCATTTTTAAATCAAAAGGTACTTTCTTCGCAATCGCATCCACATCACCATATGGCATGTTTAAGGCACGTCCCACATCACGTATGGCAGCCTTTGCCTTCATGGTTCCAAAAGTAATGATTTGCGCAACCTTTTCCGTACCATATTTTTCGACTACATAGTCTATCACTTCTTGTCTACGCTCATAGCAAAAATCTATGTCAATATCTGGCATACTGATTCTCTCTGGGTTTAAAAATCTTTCAAAGATCAGTCCGTATTTAATCGGGTCAACATCTGTTATTTGCAAAGAATAGGCCACAATGCTACCAGCTGCCGAGCCACGTCCAGGCCCTACCATGATATTCTTCATCTTGGCATAGTTAATAAAATCCCATACAATGAGAAAATATTCCACATATCCCATCTGTTCAATGGTTGACAGCTCATATTCCAGTCGCTCTATTAGCTCTTCATAGAATTTTAGCCCTGTTTCCCCCTCCATCTGATCCCGTTGCCAACCGTACCTGTGCTCTAGTCCCTTATAGCACAATTCTCGCAGATACGTACTATTGTCAAATCCCTCTGGCGGCTCAAATTCCGGTAAATGAATTTGTCCAAATTCAAAATCCACATTGCACATGTCTGCTATTTTGCTCGTATTTTCTATGGCTGATTCCATGCCAACAAAGAGTTTTTCCATCTCCTCAGGAGATTTGAGATAAAACTGGTCATTGGGAAATTTCATCCTGTCTTCATCATCTACTACCCTGGCGGTTTGTATACAAAGTAGCACATCGTGAGCCTCTGCATCCTCTTGCCTCACATAGTGAACATCATTGGTAGCAACCAATGGCACGCCCAGCTCTTCACTAAGCTGCAATAATCCTGGTAATATTTTCACCTCTTCTTCTAGTCCCTGATCCTGTAATTCTAGGTAAAAATTCCCTTCACCAAAGGTGTCTCTTAGAAAAGTTGCTTCCGCCTTGGCTCCCGCGTAATCATCATGCATGAGTCTTCGCTGTACATTCCCTGCAAGGCAGGCAGAGAGGGCGATAATGCCTTCATGATACTGGGTCAATACACTGCGATCTATTCTCGGTTTGTAGTAAAACCCCTTGGTGAATCCCAAAGATACGATCTTCATCAGGTTCTTGTAACCCTGTTCATTCTTAGCCAGCAACACCAAATGTCCTTGGTGCTTGTCCTTTTCTACGTCTTTGTCTGCCATTGACCTTGCCGCCGTATATACTTCACAGCCAATGATAGGTTTGATCCCTTGTTTCTTCGCTTCTTTATAAAAATCAATGACACCGAACATTACCCCATGGTCAGTGATGGCTACTGCACCCATCCCCAGTTCCTTCGTCCTTGCGATGAGATCTGGTATTCTAGCAGCACCGTCTAATAAACTATATTCTGTGTGAACATGTAAATGTACAAAACTCATGATCTTCTTTTATTCTCTCTATTCTATTCAATATTTTTCTTTGGTTTTTCTTTCTGATTGATTATTGTTGTATTTGCCAAATGGCTATTGGGCATGATGATTGTATGACCTTCATCCGATGTCAATGTGGTGAAAAATAAATCCACCTTTTCGACGGTGCCTTTTATAGTCATATCATCTATATAATCGCCTTTTTTAAATGGCCTATTGATCAAAACCAGCACGCCGCCAGCAAAGTTAGACAATACATCTTTCCAAGCCAAGGCAGCCGCCACGCCTACTGTACCTAATATGGCAACAAATGTGCTCATAGGCACGCCCATGTAGGATAAACCCGTTACCACAATGACCACAATCCCTAAAACCTTAATCAGCTTCAATATGAAATGCTCCACCAGCTCATCTGTAGGTGATTTTTTGAGAGCTTTTTGTGTAGCTTTCATGATTATTTTTAGCGCAATTAGTCCACCGCCAACGATTAGTACTAGCATTAGCCCTTTGCTCAAGGCTCCTGAAATCATATAACTCCCGTCAAGATCATACATCAGAGAATTCGCTAACTCCGCAATGTCCCCCATATCAACAGTATTTTCTCCATTCATTATTGTTCTACCTCCTCATTCCCTATAGCTTTGCAGCCATTTCTTCTATTTTTTTCAATCTATGATTGACCCCAGATTTTCCCACTTTTCCTCCCATTAACTCAACTAGCTCTGATAAGGAAGCCTCTGGGTTTGATAATCTAATTTCTGCCACTTCCCTTAGTTTGTCTGTCAAGAAAGACCAGCCTCGTAGCTTTATGATCTTCTCAATGGCTTCCACTTGGGTACCAGACGCATTGACCGTCTTATCTAAATTGGCCGTCTCGCAGTTCACCAGTCTATTGGTGCGGTTCCTCATTTCTTTTCGGATTCTTATATTCTCCAAATCAAGCAACCTGCCATGGGCCCCCATGATGTTGAATATATCTACAATCTGCTCGCTCTCTTTTATGTAAACCACATAGTTTTTCTTTCTCGTGGTAAGTTTCGCATTGATATCGTCAAAGGTATTGAATATTTTCTTTATACTCTCCCCTAGCTCTTGACTGTTTGAAACAATTTCAAAGTGGTAACCCTTTTCTGGGTCGCTGACAGAGCCTGCCCCTAAGAAAAGACCTCTAATGGCAGCTTTTTTACAGCATTTGCTCTTTACGATGTCCTCTGGTATAGTCTGGCTAAAATAGTTCAACCCTTGTTGGACTTTTAATATGCCAATTTCTCGCAGTATTTGCTCTGCATTCATCTGAGGCGCTATGGTGACTTCGTACAACATATGATTTTTCATCATCTGCTCCCTGCTGATCTCCAGTTCCTCTTCTATGCTGAAATATTGTTTTAGTATTTTAATAAACGTTCTTGCCGCTGCGGCGTTTTCTGTCACCAGCTTTACACTCATGCCCCTGCCTAGCTTGACAGTGCCACAAGTCCTAACAAATCCCGCTATTTGCGCTAGCATACAACAACGTTTTTCTGGTATGATCAATGCCAATTCATTTTTTGTTTCTGATGAGAATGACATACTTCTCCTCCGTGTGAATATTTGTATTTTACAGCTCTCTGTGATTAATGAAGACCCTACGGCCTTCTGCTTTTAATAGCTCGTACAATTTGTTGGCAATAGTAACCGATCGGTGCTGCCCACCTGTACATCCTATGGCTATGACCATGCTGGATTTGCCTTCTTTTATGTGGTATGGCAATAAGAATTCTATTAGGTCAAAAGTCTTTTTGACAAACTCCTTAGCCTCAGGCCATTTCATCACATAGTCTTGTACTTTTTTGCTATTCCCTGTTAATTTTTTCATACTAATGAGATAAAATGGATTCGGTATAAACCTTACATCAAATACGTAATCAGCATCTAGTGGAATGCCTGTCTTAAACCCAAAAGATGACAATACAATGGTCAATTCCTTGTGCTTCACATCTGTGGTCACAATCTCAGATATGACCTTTCGCAGTTCGGACGTCCTCATGCCTCCTGTATCAATGACATGGTCTGCTATTTTCCTTATATCTGCTAGCTTTTCTTGCTCTTCTTTAATGCCCTTTGCCACATCGCCGCCCTTAGCTAACGGATGCTCCCGCCTTGTTTCTTTGTAGCGCCTTATCAACACCTCATCTGAGGCTTCTAAGAAAAGTACCTTGCAGTTGAGCTTTAGTGAGTTGACGTAGTGAATAGATGCTTTGATATCACGGAAAAATTCCCCTGCACGGATGTCCGTAACAAAGGCAATACGTTGTAGTTCTTGTCCACCATTAATAGATAGGTTGATGAAATCTGCCATTAGCTTTGGGGGCATATTGTCAACACAATAATATCCCAAGTCCTCTAAAAACCTGACTGTTTGGGACTTGCCACCGCCTGACATACCTGTGACAATAATAATATCCATTTATTCCTCCGCTATGTTTACAATTCTACTTAAATCTATCCCAGCCTCTATGGCCTTGTTTAGTCCATGCTCAAAGTTGCCAACCTTGTCCGGCACATGGGCGTCACTGCCTATGATAAATTTCACCTCTGTCTGGGCTGCCTCTTTTAGTTGGTCTACTGTCAAAAATCCATGGCTGTTGTTAATCTCCATCAAAGTACCACGTCTAGCGCATACCTCCGCTACAGATTTTACAAAAATTTCACCTTTGCAACCCGGGTGAGTCAATATTTTAATTTGGTTTCTCTCCACCGTATTTATGACAAGCTCTGTATTTATGGCTCTAATTTTTTGTCCGTTAGGACCAGATGACAATCCTAATCCGTTCAAACTGTGCACTGTTAGGGATAATCCTACAGACTCCCCTATAGTGCCAAAGTGGTACCCTGCCATAATATAGTCGAACATGGCGATTTCTTCTTTGGTGATGGCCATTTTTCCAGACTTGTTGATAATATTAGCCTCTAGCCCAAGTAATATTTCAATATTGGGGTATTTAACCTTCAACTTTTCAATCTGGTTTCTCATTTGGAAAAAATCTTTTCGCTTGACTCCAAAAAAGATGTGGTCTGACCCATGGTCAGAGATGCCTATGGTCTTGAGTCCCTTGGCTATAGCCACTTTTACATTGTCTTCTATTGTTCCCTTGCCATGAGAAAACACAGTATGTGTGTGAAAATCAGATATTAACCTCATGCATTTCCCTCCATGCCTTCAACAAACCTAGTTTTACGTGTTACTATTTTGACCTCTGGCTCAAGACTAACTCCAAATCTATCTTTAACGGTAGCTTGCACCAATGCAATTACATCTAATACATCTTGGGCCGTTGCATTGTTCTCATTGACCACAAAACCTGCGTGCAACTCAGATATAGCGGCACCACCTACCGTGAGTCCTTTTAGTCCTGCATCTTCTATGAGTTTTCCGGCAAAGTGTCCCTCAGGGCGCTTAAATGTGCTACCTGCACTAGGCAAATGTACTGGTTGTTTCTCGTTTCTCTTTTTAGCGTACTCGCTCATAGTTTCCTTGATCTCATTTTGATTTTCTTTTTTTAGCCTGAATACAGCACTGAGAACTATACTGCCATCCTCTTGAAAACGACTATGCCGATAGCTAAATGCCGCCTCAGTGGCTGGTGTTGTGCAAATCTCCCCGTCTTTGGTCAGATAGGTAATCTCATACAGAATATCTTTCATCTCACTCTCATAGGCTCCTGCGTTCATCAGCACACCGCCGCCTACAGAACCAGGGATTCCACTTATGCGTTCCATGCCCGAAAGAGAATGGTTACACGCCTCCTTGGCAACAGCTGGTATCAACGCCCCTGCCTCTGCCTTTATTTGGCAGTTTGCTTCATCTACTGTTATTTTAGAGAAGTTCTTGCTTAGTTTAACCACAAGTCCTCCGTAGCCTTCATCACCTATGAGCAAATTAGAGCCATTGCCTACGATTAGAAAAGGTATTTTTTCTTCCCTGCAAAGAGCTATTATCATTTGAACTTCTTGTGCAGAGTCTGGCAATACCAACATATCCGCTGGTCCCCCTACCTTAAATGTACTGTAGTTCTTCATAGGCGCATCTATAACTATCTGCTCTTGCACCAATATCTCTAACATTTTTTGATGAAACTTTTTCATGTCCGCCATGGTTCGTTACCGCCTAAACTTTAATTTGTTATTTGTTTGTCAAACTTTCACCGAATCGCTTCCCGAAGTTCAATGCTTCTATCAGCTGGTCATCGCTAGGTTTGAATTTTATTTTAAGTCCTTCTTCAAAGGTCCTCATCTTCAATTGCTTTAGCCTATCCATGATATTTGGCACACCCTCTCCGCTCCAGCCAAAAGAGCCGAAAGCTGATGCCAGCTTGCCTCCGTGTGTTTTAGAGAAAATAGACGTAGTTATGTCCCAGATTGGCTTTAATGCATCTCCCACAATGGTAGGTGTCCCTAGCAAAATCCCGTCTGCCCAGTATAGGTCATTCATAACTTCGCTACTATCTGCTGTCACCATATCATATAATCTGACATCAATATCCCCTACACTTTGTATTCCTTCTTTGATCTTCTTTGCTATTTGCTCCGTATATCCATATGCTGTAACATAGGGAACTACCACTGTCTTCTTGGTATTTGGGTTGATTTCTGTAGACCACTTCCTATAAATATCTATTATTTTTTCCGGTTCTTTCACTAGCACGGGCCCATGTCCTGGGCAGATTGTCTCTATCTCAAGATTTTCAATTTTTTTGATTGCCTCTAGCGCATTGGATTTGAAAGGTCCTATGATCATATCATAGTAATATTTCAACGCTTTCTCATAATCAGCTTGGTTTACTATTTTATCATTGGTAATCTCATCCAATGAATAATGTGATCCAAAAGAGTCACATGTAACCAAGGTCTTGATCTCGTTGATATACGTATAAATCGTATCTGGCCAGTGCAAGTGGGGCGCGCTTATAAATGATAGCGTTTTATCCCCTAGCGAAAGTGTATCACCATCTTTTACAGCCATCGATGGAAATGGTTTATTGACAATTTCCTTTAAAAAATTAATGGCTACATTTGATCCTACAATCTCCATGGTAGGATTTATTTCTAGCAACATCTCAATAGACCCTGCATGATCTGGCTCTGTGTGGCTCACCACTAAATAATCTATTTTGTCAATAGGGGTCAGCGCCTCTACTTTTGCTTTAAACTCATTCCAGTATTTGCCTTTCACCGACTCAAATAAGACGGTTTTATCACTCCCTTGGAGCAAATACGCATTGTATGTGGTTCCAAATTCAGTCATCATGATTATATCAAATACTCTAAGATCAGGATCTAGCATCCCAACCCAGTGAAAATCTTTTTTAATTTCCATTTTAATCCTTCTTTCGTATTATTTTGCTCTATAACCTGCCTTAACAAACAGCAAATTTGTTAACTTATAGTATACCACATTTATCTATTCGCTTGCACTTTCTTCTTATTTAATATATATTATTTTTCATATATATTTGGAAAGAGAAGGTTATTTGTATGCATATATTCAATATTCTGACGGATAAGCTAGTGACGCCAGCCCTAGCACTTTCAGAGGTTACGTTTTTATCAATCATTGTCCGCCTCGGCCTGTCGGTTTTTCTAGGCGGAATCATAGGGTTAGAGCGGGGTGCTAACAAGCATGCCGCCGGATTTAGAACCCACATATTGGTCTGCCTAGGCGCTACCCTTGCCATGATGACAAGTCAATATGTGACTGATTTTCTAGATGCTACCTCCGATCCCACTCGGCTTGGGGCGCAAGTCATAAGCGGCATAGGTTTTCTAGGCGTAGGCACCATTGTTATGTCTGGGAAAACAAAAATACGAGGGCTCACTACGGCCGCTGGTCTTTGGGCCTCGGCCACAGTAGGCCTTGCCATTGGTATCGGGTTTTATGTAGGGGCTATTGTCACAGCCGCTTTTATCTACATCGCCCTTGCCTTTTTTCACAAATTTGAAAATCTTGTGCTAAAACGTTCTAAATTCATTGATCTGTATGTGGAAATCGATAAATCTGATAGACTGGAAAATATGCTGTCTGCCATAAAATCCACTAACGCAGAAATCTATGACTTAACCGTCAGTCGAGGTCAGGGTTCGGATAGTCCTACTTCTTTGTACCTCAGCATAAAAGTGACCCATGGCACGACAAAACTCTCTCTCATAACTGCATTGAATGTGATAGAAGGCGTATTGATGATAGAAGAGTCTCAATAAATATAAAACTAAAATTAGCCCAAATAGCATTGATTTTTTATTATATTTTGTTATATAATGGTTAGCATATGCAAAGGAGGAAATATGCGCAATGGATAGTTTATATATTGACAGTTTGCCTAAAGATATTTTGGAAGAAATCGGGTTACCAATCATGGCTTTTCATCCTGTTACTAGCGAGTTAGTTTTCGCTAATGCGGCAGCTAGGGCTGCTATGGGAAATCCTCTAAACATAAATTATTCTTGTTTTTCACATATTACCAATGGTACCACAGCCTCCTGCCCAGCGTATATGAGTGTCCCTTTAGGGATTCCAAATAGAGATAAATTCGACTTTGATGTTAGAAAACTTCTTGGAGAAGGCGAATCTGGCACTATTGTTTATTTGAATATCAAAGGATTTAACGCTGTAAATCACGAAATTGGATTTAACAACGCCAACCAAGTTCTTAAAGATATTGCAACACATTTTAGAGATAATTTACCTATCCAAAATGCGGTATATTACAATAAGAATGATAAATTTTTATTTATACTAAAAGATAGCGCGATGGACGAAAAAGAAGAGGCCGTTAAAGGGTTTCTATCTGCTTTGATTTCATCTTTTGATCAAGGGTGGAGCCTACAGGGCATGAATTTTCCGTTAGCATCCGATGTTGCTTTTATTAACTTCCCTGAATACGGTGCTACCGTATCTGAGTTAATAGACAATGTATCAAGCGCCATTTTTCTAACAAAGAACGGTAATTTGAAGAATACAATTATCGAATTTGACAGCACTCTTAGAGAAAAATTGATTACCCATTCGGAGATTGTCTGGTCACTTACAAAAGCCATCGGCGAGGGCTGTCACGAATTCGACGTATATTTCCAACCTATCGTAGATACAACTACGTTCAAATGGATAGGATGTGAAGCCTTAGTTCGTTGGAATAGTGAAGATTTAGGATTTATGCTTCCTAAAAAATTCCTATCCGTAGCAGAAGATTGTAACTTGATTGGACCTCTATCCAGTTATGTACTGACAAAAGCCATGTCTCAGATAGAAGAACTAGAACTTCCCAAGGATAATAACTTTTTGCTCAGTTGCAATATTTCTCCAGATCACCTTCGCACCATGGATATGATAGATGATCTTCATAGCATAATTCAGTCTACAGGGTTTAATAGTAAAAACCTTGTATTAGAAATTGGTGACCTTAGCGACGCACTCAAAGGGAGCAGCATCGTAAAGCGTAATATACACAGACTAAATGAATTAGGTTGTATTGTTGCCTTAGATGATTTTGCCATAGAAAGTCTTGAGTTATATGATTTTACTGATCAAAAAGGAATGTTCAAAATAGGCAAATCTATCATTCAAAATCTTGACGATGATTTTAACGATACTTTTTTGACTACCGTAACTGATTTGGCTGATGCCCTAGACATCGTTATTTGTGCTAAAGCCGTAGAAGATCAGCATCAGTTGGACAAAGTTCTATCCCACAACATCAAGTTAGCCCAAGGTTATTTTTTCCACAAAGCGCTTGAATTCTCTGATTTTAAAGCCAAGTTTGAGGCACAAAGATAAATTTAACTTTTATAGATTACAGTAAGGGTTTTGCACCAGTTGCAAAGCCCTTTTATTTTGGCTTTTTCTTCACGACCTTAGGTAATTTTTTTGCATATATATCCATTTATACCAATTAACACATCGTCCTTTTGTCAGTAAACTTTATTAGCAACTAGATTTTTTACATTCTTTTGATTTTAAAAATCACAAAATTTAAGTTTACAATTTAGTTTAATCTATGTTTTTTAGCCATTTTCAGGCTTCAAATATATGCGTATGCATTTTTTATGCTGTATTTTACCATAATGATTGAAAATATGGGTAGAATATAGTAAAATTGACCTTAAATAATTTTATAGTAGTTAAAAAACCAAACGGAGGATTCAATATATGGGAAAAACACCAGAACAACTGCAAGAATTGCAAATACTAAGGCACTCGGCATCACATTTGCTGGCACATGCTGTGAAAAGACTATTTCCTGCTGCGAAGCTAGGTATAGGCCCTGCCATTGACAATGGGTTCTATTATGATTTTGAGTTTGAAACCAAAATCACAGAAGAGGATATGAAGAACATTGAAAAGGAAATGGAAAAAATAAAAAGTGAGCGTCATGAGATTGAGCGATTTGAACTTCCAAGAGCCGAGGCTATCAAGTTAATGGAAGAAAAAAACGAATCTTACAAAGTACAATTGATTAACGAACTTCCAGAAGATGCTGTTATTTCTTTCTACAAGCAAGGAGATTTTGTTGACCTATGCGCAGGTCCTCATTTAGAAAACGTACGCAAAATTAAGGCATTTAAACTCCTTAGCATCACAGGTGCCTACTGGAAAGGTGATGCCAAGAACACCATGCTTCAACGTATCTATGGTACTGCCTTTGACAGCGGTAATGATTTAGATGCTCATTTAAAGCAAATGGAAGAAGCAAAGCTTCGTGACCACAACAAGCTTGGTCGTGAATTAGAATTCTTTACCACATCAGAATTGGTGGGCAAAGGGCTTCCTATCATCTTGCCAAAAGGTGCAAAAGTAATCCAGTTACTGCAACGTTTTGTGGAAGATGAAGAGGCAAAACGTGGGTGGCAGCTGACTAAGACGCCATATATGGGCAAAAGCGATATTTACAAAATTTCAGGCCATTGGGATCACTATAGAGATGGCATGTTTGTAATCGGCGATGCAGAAAAAGCTGACAACGAGGAAATTCTAGCTCTTCGTCCTATGACCTGCCCATTCCAATACCAGGCGTACATGAATCGTCAGCGTTCTTATAAAGACCTGCCTATCCGGTACAATGAATCCTCCACCCTGTTCAGAAATGAGGCAAGTGGTGAAATGCACGGATTGATTCGTGTTCGTCAGTTCACAATATCAGAGGGTCATTTGATGTGTACCCCCGAGCAGCTTGCTAAAGAGTTCAAAGACTGCCTAGAGCTTGCTAACTTTATGCTTAAATCTGTAGGTCTATATGAAGATGTTTCATACTGTTTCTCTCAATGGGATCCTGCGGATAATCAAAAATATATTGGAACACCAGAGCAATGGGACGAAGCACAAAACACCATGGAAAAAATACTAAAAGACCTTCATGTTCCGTACACAATTGGAATTGGTGACGCTGCATTCTACGGACCTAAACTAGATATTCAGATTAAAAATGTATTCGGCAAAGAAGATACTTTGATTACCATTCAAATCGACCAAATGCTAGCTGAAAAATTTGGCATGGAATACGTAGATAAAGATGGTACTAAAAAGCATCCTTACATCATTCATAGAACTTCCATTGGTTGCTATGAGCGAACCTTGGCTCTTCTCATCGAGAAGTACGCTGGCGCGTTCCCTGTATGGCTTGCCCCAACACAAGTTAAACTACTGACTGTAACAGAGAAATTCAATGACTATGCCAAAGAAGTTATGGAAAAATTAGCTGCTGCTGGTCTTCGTGTGGAACTTGACGAAAGAAACGAAAAAATAGGCTACAAAATCAGAGAAGCACGCAATGAGAGGATTCCATACCTTGCCGTAATAGGAGAAAAAGAGATGGATTCAAACTCCGTGGCTGTACGTTCTCGTAAAGAAGGTGAGTTAGGACCTATTCCAGTGGAAGAGTTCCTAGCCAAAGTCCTTATGGAAAACGCTACGAGAGTACTCTAAGCATGGTAGACAAAAAACGAATTGAGGCTGCCGTAAGAGAAATACTTATGGCTGTAGGAGAAGACCCTGACCGAGAAGGTTTAGCAGAGACCCCTTCACGCGTGGCAAAAATGTACGAAGAAATCTTTGCAGGTCTTCATACGTCCCCCGCTGATGTGATGAAATATTTTGACGAGAGCTATAGTGAAGAAATGGTAGTCGTAAAGGATATCCCCTTCTACTCACTGTGCGAGCATCATCTACTGCCTTTTTTTGGGGTAGCACATATCCTCTACATCCCTTCACCTGGAAACCTGCTAGGTCTTAGCAAACTAGCTAGGCTAGTAGATATAGTGGCAAAAAAGCCCCAACTGCAAGAGCGCATAGGGCGAGAAATCGCAGATGCCCTTGCCAATGAAGCAGACGCCCTTGGTGTTGCTGTGGTAATAGAAGCAGAACACCTTTGCATGACCATGCGGGGCATTAGAAAACCTGGCTCTAAGACAGTGACCTCTACCTTTAGAGGCAAAATCAAAGAGGATGCAACCCTTAGAAAAGAAGCGATGGACCTTATCCGTCTGTAGTGCTATCAATATGTAATTGCAAGGAGTTTACGGTGGAAAGAGTAAACAAAATACTCCATCATCAATCATATAACAATCATATGAAAAAAACAGAGGCGGCCGAACTAGGCCGCTCTTTCTGCGTTCATAACATGGAGCACTTTCTGAATGTGGCTAGGATTGCTCATATTCTCAGTCTTGAGAACAATTTAAATATTAAAAAAGATCTTATCTATGCTACAGCCCTGCTCCATGATATGATGCGATGGTTAGAATACCAAGATGGCACCCCTCACAACCTGTCTTCCGCAGATGCCGCCAAAAGCATTTTAGAAGATTGTGAATTTTCTGTCAAAGAGGTGGGAGAGATTGTCACTGCCATAGTAGAGCATAGTGGTCATAGCAATGTACGTGCAGATCTAGACGCTGATTTGCCAAGTAGCTGTTGGAGCCTAGCTCACGTGATATACAAAGCCGACAAGCTTTCTCGTCCATGCTACGCCTGCCCCTCTCAGACCGATTGCCACTGGCCTAATGCCAAGAAAACCCAAACCCTAGCGTATTAATCATGAAGCGAGGTCTATGTTGAAAATAAATAATAAAGAATTTGATTTTAAAGAACGTACATATATAATTGGTATCCTCAATGTAACCCCAGATTCCTTTTCTGACGGTGGTAAGTACAACTCTCTTGATAACGCTGTGGCGCATGCCTTAAAAATGGTTGGCGAGGGCGCTGACATTGTAGAGATAGGAGGAGAATCCACTCGTCCAAATAGTGAGCCTGTATCCTTAGAAAAAGAGCTTCAAAGGGTAATCCCTGTCATAAAAGCCATTCGAGGAGTGTCGGACATCCCTATTTCCGTAGATACCATGAAACCCGCAGTAGCAGCTGCTGCCATATCCGCCGGTGCTAACATGATCAATGATGTGAGCAACCTTAGGTATGACAAGACTTTAGCCGAAGTATGCGCCAAAGCGGACATTCCCTTTTGCCTTATGCACAGCAGAGCCGATATGTTTAATACAGACTATGAAGACTTGTTGCCAAATCTCCTTTCAGAGATGCAAACTGGCATAGATATAGCCTTAGCAGCTGGTGTGAAAGCCCAAAATCTGATTGTTGATCCAGGCATTGGATTTTCAAAGACGGCTGAACAAAATCTTGAAATCCTAAACAGACTTGAAGAGTTCACAAAGTTGCCTTATCCTGTTATGTTAGGTACTTCGCGTAAACGATTCATTCGTAGCACTTTGGATTTGCCCCTAGATGATATTGTAGAGGGCACCCTAGCCACAACGGCTGTTGGTATACTAAAAGGCTGCGCTTTCATCAGGGTTCACGATGTGAAAGAAAATAAACGTATTTGCCTCATGACCGATAGTATCTGTCGCCGCTAAATCCTGTATTTTGGCGTTGAAATAGGAGATTTAAATGGATAAAATCATTATTAAAGACCTGAAAGTCCATGCATATCATGGCGTGTTTGAAAAAGAAAAACTAGAAGGGCAAGCCTTTTATGTTTCAGTAGAATTATCTACGGATTTGAGAAAAGCAGGTAAAACTGATGATTTAACAGCCTCCATTCACTATGGAGAGATTTGTCATGAGATTACTAGGTTGCTACAGGCAGAATCCTTCCACCTAATTGAGCGTTGCGCGGAGATAGTGACAGATCATCTTTTGCTAACCTATCCACTGGCTAGCAGTGTGAAAGTGACCATTAAAAAACCATCTGCTCCTATTGGACTGTCGGTATCATACCCTGCCGTGGAGATAGAGCGAAAATGGCATAGAGCGTATTTAGCCGTTGGGTCTAATATAGGCGATAGAAAAACCAACATTGAGATGGCTGTTACGCTGTTAAAAGACAAAGTGACGTATGTTATTAATACATCGTCCCTTATTGAAACAATTCCAATTAGCGATATATCTCAAGACAACTACCTCAACGGTGCCATAGAAATAAAAACTCTCCTGTCACCAGGAGAGTTGATGGATTTTTTATTGGATATCGAGGCAAAGCTTGGTCGTGAACGCACCGTTCATTGGGGACCTCGTACGCTAGATCTTGATATACTTTTGTACGATGATTTAATCTTAGACGACCCTAAGACCATCATCCCCCACCCACGTATGCACCTAAGACCTTTCGTCCTGGAGCCACTGGCAGAAATTGCGCCTTATGCCCTGCATCCTTTGCTTAGGAAAAGGGTGTGGGAGTTGAAAGAGGGATTGTTAACACAATGACACGCAAAAGCCGCTTTACGCGGCTTTTAATGTTATATCGGTTTTATATACTTATGCCGATCTCAAACCATTAGAATAATCTAGCATTTCCATCATATAGTCAACTAGCTCTTGATTCCTTTCGCTTCTTCCTCCCGAAAGTTTATCTTGCTTTTCAATATGGTCTAATACCTCCTGAACCCAATTTACCTTTTCTCCGTTCTCCCCTGGGATTTCTCTACCCGTAAACTCTGATCTCAGCCTGTCATAGCTATCTTTAAAGCTCATAAGTACTGATCTCATTGACGCATCACCAAATTTCTCTTTTGACATGCTAGACTGCAATACTTCAAATTCAAACCTTGTACAGTTAGTTGGGTCAACCTTGCTAACATCTACTGCGTCATATTTTACAAGCAAACTAGGTATTTCCCCAACCTTTTTTAGCCCTTTATGTTCAAGTTCTCCGCAATAGGCTGCAATACCGCCATATAACTCTTTGTCTGTGATTAGATTTTCCATATCCTTGGGAACTGATATAGGTCCAAACACTTCGCCCATTGACTTAAATGCCTTTTTAAACCCGTTTTCTTCGTCGATTTTTTTCTGCTCATCGGCAGAATCATTTGGTACTCCATTGTATGAATTCATTCCCATTCTTTTTGATACTTCCGCCATTTCAGATGGATTGCTTAATGCCTCATATTCACCCTCGCTAAGCACGCCCATTTGTTTCAAGTCCGCAAAAAAGTTCTTTGCTTGATCTGAAGGCATACGTCTATTAGAAAGTGCTGGTCCATGTTCAGCAGAGCCAGTGCTTAGACTTTCTGCTAAGGTGTTACTTGCAAATTGCTCTAGGGAATATTTTCCCTTGAGATTTCCCATTTGCTCTGGTGTTAACCCATAGGTGCTTGGTTCTGTTCTCTTTGCTACGCCAATAGGGCTTGTTCTTTCAAAGGTATCGCTGTTTCGAACAGAAGCGGCTGCCGTTTCTGTCTTTCCTACATTCATAAACGATGCTATCACATCACTAAATTTGCCAGCATTTGCTTTACTGACGCTGGTCGTCTGGTAGGTTCCTTGATATGCGTTGTTTTCAACTCTCATTGCTTCATCCTTTCATTTAAATGCAAGACAAACAAAAAGAAGTATCTCCCTATTACAAATCAATTTTGCATAGGCAAATACCACACAATCATGCAGGTCTGGTTTTTCAGTCGTTCAAAACCAGCAAGTCTCTCTTATGAGTCCAACTTTTGTTCCTCGATTATGTGTCATTTTGTTCTTACACAAATATTCTACAACAAAAGCTTGCAAAACGCAAGCTTTTGTGTATGTCAATATTATTTGTATTTTTCGATCAATCTGCGGGCCACATGCACGCCACTAGCCGAAGCCTGTGATAATGAATGTGTCACGCCAGAACCGTCCCCAAGAGCATATAGCCCCTTGATTTTTGTTTCTAGGTTTTTATCCACCGCCACCTTAGAATTGTAGAATTTCACTTCCACTCCATACAGCAACGTATCTTCATTGGCCATACCGGGTGCGATTTTGTCCAAGGCATAAATCATCTCAATGATGTTGTCTAACTGACGTTTTGGTATTACCAAACTCAGATCACCTGGTATTGCATTCAATGTAGGCCTTGTAAAACACTTTTCCATTCTATGGGCATTGGTTCTTCTGCCTTTTACCAGGTCTCCAAATCTTTGAAGCAATACCCCACCGCCTAGCATGTTGCTCAGCCTTGCGATGGATTCACCATACTCGTTGCTGTCTTTGAAAGGCTCTGTGAATTTATTCGATACCAATAGCGCAAAATTCGTGTTCTCTGTCCTTAGTTTCTCATCCGCATAGCTATGTCCATTGACAGTAACAATACCGTTGGTATTCTCCGCCACAACCACGCCGTATGGGTTCATACAGAAAGTCCTCACCCTATCATTATAATTATTGGTTTTATAAACAATTTTGCTCTCGTACACATCATCGGTAATATGCTTGAACACTTCTGCTGGCACTTCTACACGTACCCCAATATCCACTTGGTTGCTTCTATTGTCTATACCAAACTTAGCACAAATCTTAGATATCCACTTGGAACCAGAACGTCCCGTAGCTAGAATTACATCATTGCATTGGAATTCCTCACCGTTGTCTGTGATAACCTTGAAAGTCCCATCTTCCACCTGCTCCACATCAGCTACACCAGTCCTGAACAGATGCTCCACTCTTTCCTTGGTATAGTCATAAATTTGATTCAAAATTTTCACATTTCTGTCAGTTCCTAGATGTCTAACTTTGGCTTCTAACAAATGTAAGTCATGTCTCAATGCTACCGTTTTTAAGTTAGAATTCCCTGTAGAATAAAGCTTGGCTTCGCTTCCACCCATGCTACATAACACTTCGTCTACATATTCCATTAGTCCCATAGCTTTGGGTTCCCCTACATAAAGATGCATGTCGCCGCCAAACTTGGTAGTTATGTTATACTTACCATCTGAAAGAGTGCCTGCGCCACCATATCCGTTCATAATCTGGCAAGGTGAACACTTAATACAGTTTTCCACTTTACCTAGGCTAATGGGACATTTTCGCTTGTCAAGGCTATCCCCTTTTTCGATCATCAATATCTTTGCATTGTTTTTTTCTTTCGTCATTTCGTAAGAAGCAAAAACCCCGCTAGCCCCTGCACCTACTATTATTACATCATATTTTTTCATTTTTTGTTCTCCGATCAAAACCATGTTTACAACCCATATAGTATACCATACGCGCTTTTACTATTCCATAAAAATCATCGTTAACATCTGATCTCGAACACTAAATATTGGTTTTATCTCTATTTTTTCAGCCCAATCAATGGAAAATCCAACAATGAGGGCGCGAATTAAGCCTGGTGCCAAAATAAGAGCCGGCAGTTCGGGCACATACCCTAAGATTCGTTTTGCCTCCAGTGAATGGTTCTCAAATCCTCCGATGGTAATATTTCCATTGAATCTGAGCAAACCACAAACGGATTTAATCAATGTGGATTTCCCTGCACCATTTGGTCCAAGCAAAATTGCTAGTTCACCCTCCTTCACTTGCAAAGAAACATGATCATTGGCTAAAAGCTTGCCGTACTTCTTTGTTATTTGTTCTGCTATAATCATAAAAATCCCCCCCTTTTTTTCCTTTTGGTATTTAGTGGTTGACCCCCAATTGGCTAACCTTATAATGCCACCAGCCCCTCTTTATTTGAAAAAGAAAATGTAACATCCTCTCGACTCATTTCTGGAATATTATAATATCCCGCGGCGAGGAATTCTCTAATAGGATGTAAAACCTGAGTTGAAAATTGGATTTTATTTATATCGTCAAAATGGCTCGGCGCTTTTGAAAAATCTCCTGTAAACACCCATTCCAGTTCCTTTGGATATCCTTGAAATTTTCCGTCCTCATCAATATGCAGTGTTTTAAAATCAATTGGGACACCAGCCAAATCACTCATATCACCTAGCCTATCTTTCAGATCAATGAGATAACCTCTGTGCTGTGTTTCTCTATACGTATCTGAATCTTTCGCATAATCAGAATTCATATAGTACGCTGATTTTATAGATTGGTTTGACATACCAAATGTTTTTCCTTCTATTACATGTCCTATATTGATTGCGAATTCTATTTTTGCTTGCTTTTCCTTGTCCTCCAAGCCGTCAATAGAATAAACTTCCCTCACATGCTCTTGCCCACCTGCCATAAAGGTTTTTTGTGAGATTGTAATATTAAACTTTTCGTCATCCCTAAGAACAATTCCTTCATGCTTAAATATAATGTTCATTCTGTCCTGAATCTGTGCAGTGAATTGGTCAAGGCTCTCAGGGGTTTTGTAATGTTTATAATATGTATCCGATGTTTTTGTCATGGCCGCTTTAATCATGTCGATGTTTTTTTCGCCAGTATCATGATGAACCCCAGGATTGTCAGCTTCAACCTGTGCCCAAAATTTTGCTCTTGCCTCTGCGTTTTGCCTTTCGTAAATTGTGTTGCCATCTGGATTGTTTTTCACATATTCCGCATGGTCCGCTGGGCTCATCATACGTTGTCCACTGCCATAAGGTTTGCGATCAGATCCATCGCTTGCTCCCTCTGTCATTGGCGTTTGAGGGCCTAATTTTTTAAGTGCCTCTGGGCTGATTGTCAGCAAATCATCATATCTTGAGCTAAGCTGGCTATACACCCCTGCCAGCGGATCACTGTTGCCGGTTTTACTCTGGGACGCGTTGCTACTTTGAATCTTAAATAAATTTTGCAAAGCAGCATAGTTTGATTGGTTTCGCACGTTTGAAATACTCATTTTATTTCCTCCCTGAAATTAATTAGACATCCTTGTCTCCGAAGTTATATTATTTGTACTGCTATCGGCTTTTTGTGAGTCGAGTTTAGAGGTCTATAAAAATAATATTTAAAAGATATCCAAACTTGCCCGCCTTCTCGCCAAGTTCTCCATCACACGCATAAATACATACATGTATACAAACCCAACTGCTATTTCTTGCACTAGCAGTGTTGAAACATCTGAAATACCTCCGCCACCCATGATGATATTTAATGACTCAATACTTCTGGTCAAAGGCAAACAATAGGAGATTTTTTGTACTAGAACTGGGAAAGCCGATATAGGAAAATTCGCTCCGCACAGTATGAGCATCAAATAGGACAACGTATTGGCAAATATATTCATATCCACAGACACCAACGCAAAGCTTCCCATAAAATATCCAATTCCATTGGCTGCAAACATGGCGATCAATATTGTCGTTAAGAACAATAGAAAGTTGGCTTGCCCAAATGAAACATCAAAAATCAATGCCCCTGATACCAAACATACAAATACCGTAGTCAAGGAATCGAAAACATGCATAAAGCCTTTGTGAAAAAACATACCAAATTGGCTAGAAGGCGCGGCAACAATGGTCTTTAACGTGGATTCCCTCCGCTCCATAGTGAGTATAAAACCCGTGCCAAATAACGCATTGTATTTGCAGC
>JAVBKP010000079.1:0-6474 GCA_031553975.1 Anaerovoracaceae bacterium
CTCCTCATCTTGACATGCCCCAAAAGGTGTGTATACTAAAAGACAAGGGTCGGAAGCTGTCTAATGGCCTCCGACCCATCGTTATTTCTTAATATTCTACATCAGATTTTAGCGTTTACACAAAACTCGGGATTGACCCAATAAAACACTGCAAATACAGCAAAACTGGCGTAGCTTTCGCCACACCAGTTCCCCATTTAGTTAGTTAGATTCTTTATTTGTTTCTGAAGCTCTTTCGCCTTTTGAGCTACTCTTCTCGTTTGTCATTTTTTGGTTTGCATTGTTGTTCATGTTATTCATATTATTCATGTTGTTGTTAGACATATCGTTTGACATGTTCCCTTGGTTGCTTTTGTTCTTAGCCATAGCTAAATCCTCCTATATGTTTGGTTTTTTCAGGACTTTTATTCCTGTAAGAGTATTATTGGCAAAAAACAATATGACTATACACTTTTTATTTTATTTCGAATCAGCATTGGAATTCACAGCCTTAGCCGCCTCTACTACATGTTTTACCAACACACTTGTTGTCACAGTTCCAACACCGCCTGGTACAGGGGTAATGCCCCCTACCACACCCTCTGCGTGTTCAAAATTAGCATCGCCACACATAGATCCGTCTTCTAAAACATTGATACCAACATCTATTACCACTTGTTCTTTTGCGAAGTACTCTTTATCCACAACTTTGGCTCGGCCTGCGCAGACAATCAAAATATCTGCCTCTTTAGCTTTGGTTGGCATGTTTTGTGTGCGGGTGTGGCACATGGTCACTGTGGCATTTTTGCCTAGCAACATCATAGCTACAGGTTTGCCCACCACCAGGCTTCGGCCGATTACTGTGGCCGTCTTGCCACTGATGTCTATATTATAAAAATCCAATATCTCCATACAAGCCTGTGCCGTACAAGGGGCATAACCTATATTTTGCCCCACAAAAACGCCAGCTAGTGACAAGTCCGTTATACCATCTATATCCTTTTCTACCCGCAAAGTATTCCGCACTCTTTCATCGTTTATATGCGCTGGCAAAGGTCTAAAAAGTAGCACCCCGTGAACCGTATCGTCTACATTGAGGTCCTTTATGCTCTGAATAAGGGTTTCCTCTGTACAATCAGCCTCAAGCACAACTTGCTTGACCTTTACCCCTACCTTTTCACAACGCTTTACGGCCCCTCGCTCATAGGCAATATCGGCCCCTTGGTCGCCCACTCTCACTATGGCAAGTGTGGGTTCCACACCCTTGGCTTTTAGCCCATTGACCTCTATCGTGATCTTTTCATTAAGTGCCTCTATCACTGGTGCACCTTTTAGCAGCTTTGTCATCTTATCTTATCTCCTCATAATCCCTATCCCATTCAAGTATGTTGCCGCTTAGCGCACCGATTTCATACTCATACTCAATGCCACCACTCTTAAATTCCACATCATACGTCGCTCTTCCATCATCATAATCAAGTCTTAGCTTAATAAATGAAACCTCTGATTCTTTCAGCCCAGCGTGTACAAGTGCTATGCTTTTTGCCTTCGCCTCGGTTATCACATTCCTGGATTTTGGTGTAACTGGGGGCATGGGCTGTTTATGATTGCGAATAGAAAAATACTCAATGTCACGATCATGCTCCAATATTTTCCCTGTGCCAGCATTAATTTCGTAGTCATACTCAATGTTTCCAATATAAAACTCAATATCGTATTCATACCTTCCACCATCCGTGTCAAGTTTTGCCTTGACAAAATTCACCTTCGATGATTTCACTTTTGCATGTTCAATCGCAATGGTTTTGGCTTTTTCCACCCCAATTAACGTATCTGTATTGGATTGTGCAAAGGCAATGAAAGACCCAGACGAAACTGTCAGTAACGTGACCAATGCAATTGCCAAAAAATTAATATTTTTCCTTTTTTTGTTGGTGTCCATAATGGCATACAACCTCCTTTTCATATCAAATTTACCTGAACAAAATCCAGTGGATAAAATCGTCTGCATCTTGGATTTGTTCCCAATCATAGCAATTATAACCTCGCCATAATAGCGCCTGCTATTAATATCCGCGTGGGCTAAAACAGCTTCATCACAATACGCTTCGACATCCGTTTGCGCCCAAAGGCAACACAAGTAAACGATTGGATTAAACCAATGAATACTGATTGCGATTATTCCTAGCAATTTTACCAGTAAGTCATTGTGTTTGCAGTGTGTTAACTCATGCTTCAATATGAGCGTTAATTCATCTTCATCCATCTCTTTGCGAGGAAGCAGAATTGTTGGTCTGATAATACCTACAAGCATTGGGCTGGAAATAAAATCACATGTAGATACGTCAATTCGCTTATTGCTAAGTCCGAGTTGGGATTTTGACATGTGCAGTAAATCCAATATTTTCTTGTTGGACACATTAGAGCTCCATCGGTTAATCAATTTGCGAAACCTAAAGTATTTTCCAATATGCCAAGTAAAAACAGTGATTGCTCCAATAGCCCATATGATAAAAATAAGTGTTCCTGCAGAAATGGCTTTACTATCAAATCCCGCCTTTTCTAGGCCAGTATCAACCTTTTGCTTTTGTGACTCTGCCATCTGGATCGAAGGCTCTATCGTAGAAACACTCTGCTTGATAGGCCAGTCAATAATCACTACCCCAGGGCCAAATATGGGACGAAAAGGGATAATGAGGCCTATGAATACAATAACCCAGATGAAATACCGGGTTTTCGCTGTAGTAACATGTGCCCGTGCTGTGAAAAAAAACAACAGTAGCAGAGCAATTGCAGACATAATAAGGCTTGTTAATACTAGTGATGTTAAAAAGGTGATTGCCAAGTCCTCACATCCTTTCTGACAACCATTCACGTAGCTCGTTCATATCTTCGTCTGACAACTCCTTGCTAGAATGGAGAGCCTTGACAAGACTACCAACAGAATTTCCAGAATATCGCTTTAAAAAATCTCCCGTCTCAATCTGAAAATATTCCTTTTCTGAAATCAGTGGCGTATAACTTCTTTGTTTTCCAACACGCTCACTGCTAATAAAACCCTTTGACCCCAAACGTACCAACATTGTCAGTACTGTCTGTGCCTTCCAGTTTTTATCTGAACCAAGGTTATCCATGATTTGCAATGTAGTGATGGGTGGATCAAAGTGCCAGATAATCTTCATAATCTCAAATTCAGCATCAGGGAGTCTCTTTATTACATTCATTCGCATCACCTCACATTCTAGATATATGTTACTTTCATTCTACATATGTCTAACAAGTTTGTCAAGTGATACCGATGAAGCCATAAAATTCATTGAACCTAGCACACAGTTTTGATACAATTGTTGTATTATAAAAATTTTATAGTTGTGGGTGCGGATGTGGAAGATGAAATCATATGTTATTGCTCAAGTGACATTATTAAAATCTTAAGTGAAAACGCTAACAGTCGTTAGCTACAAACGATTGTTGTTTAAAATAAATTCTAAACCTAATTCTAAATACCGCACGGTTTATAGCTAAGCGGTATTTTTAATGTAACTGCAAATACTTACTTGTGGCTATAACGTAAATTTTTTGTTTTAAAAAATATTTTATTATGGCTGTAACAAAACAGCTGAAATCCGGACTAATCTCTTGAAGGTAGGTGAGAAAATGGTGAAAACAGACGATATATACGAAGAGTATGCAAATTTGATTTATAAATATTTGTATCGTCTTAGTGGGAACAGGGAAATATCCGAAGAATTGACACAGGAAACGTTTTATCAGGCCTTACGAACTGCCGACAGCTTCAAAGGCGAATCAAAAATATCCACATGGCTATGCCAGATAGCAAAGCACAGCTGGTATAAATATTTGGAGAAACAGCCCAAAGAAAAACCTATGTGCTTTGAAGATATCCCCGAGGTAGCTGACGAGGAAGGAAGTCCTGAAAGGCTTATAATGAAAGTCGATGGCCGGGTCGCTCTCTATAGACAGGTTCATCTTCTAAATGAACCTTACAAAGAAGTGGTCATGCTTAGGATTCTGGGTGAATTGCGTTTTTCGGAAATCGGGCTGATTATGGGAAAAACAGAAAACTGGGCTAGGGTAACATTCCACAGAGCAAAAATGATATTAATCGAGAGGGGAAAGCAAAATGGAGAATAGGTGTGAGCTTATAAAGGACGTATTGCCTTTATATGTCGAAGATTTGTGTAGTGATTACACAAAGAATATTGTTGACGAACATAATTTGGGCTGTGCAGATTGCAGGCAACTACTGGATGCGCTGATGGATGAAAATGGAACTTCCGGCAATACATACGATATGGTAAAAGAAATGAATCCATTTAAAAAAGTGAAGCGGAGAAATATGCTCGTTATTGCTATCAGTGTCATATGCACCGTTGTCGTCGTGTCCATCATATGTGTCAATGCATTTGTGATTGGAGCAGCTGCACCCACATCAGCTATTAACATAAATCATATTGAAATAATAGATGAGATGACTTTTTCCATTGAATTGTCGCCAAGTACGGATGGGCTGCATGGGTTAGGTGCGAAAGAAGTCAATCGTTGCACTCTCATTAAAAGTGACAGCGCGGGAAATGTTTATGTAAAGGCCAACCTTGTATTGTCTTCGCCACATCACGTAGATGATGCCTACAAAACCACTTTGGGATTTGACAAAGGAGGGCTTGGCAGTGACAGCATAAAGGCCATTTACTTAGTAGGCAAAGATAAAAATGATGTTAAGTTGATTTGGGAACCTAAGTAGCTGCTAGATTGAGGGTCAGGGGATGTTAAAAACCTCTGTCCCTTGTCTAATTAGGACCTGCTGACGGTAAAGTCAGGCATAAAATCTTTGGTTAAAAAAAAATTTATCACACTATATTGCATTGCATAGTAGCTTGTGATACAATGCAGTCAAGGAGGTGAGTTATTTGGTAACGCAATTAAAGAAAGGTGCACTGGAACTCTGCGTTTTGGCACTGCTTTATGAAAAAGATCGGTACGGCTATGAATTGGTTACTCTTATATCGGAAGAAGTTGAGGTGACAGTAGGAACGATTTATCCCCTTCTAAAACGCATTAAGAGCGAGGGCTACGTTGAGACCGAAACAAGGGATTCCCTTGATGGGCCCTCTCGCAAATATTATCATTTGACAGAAAATGGTAAGGAAAACCTCGTGCAAAGTGTGAAAGAGTGGCGAGGTTTCGTGGGGAAAATTAATAGAATGATTGGAGATGGAAATTATGAATAAAGCAGAATTTATGGAAGAGCTAAAAAAAGCATTGGGATCCTTTCAAAATACAGAGATGGATGAAGAAGTTATTTCAGATATTAATGCCCATTTCGACGAGGCCTTGCGTGCAGGTCAAAGCGAAGCACAAATATGCGAAATGTTAGGCAACCCCAATGAAATTGCCGCCCAGTTTCATGCAGACGGCCCTAGTGAAGCAATTAAATCTGAAGTAGTAGAATCGAGCGAAATCTCATGCCAAGAAAACAAGGTAAATGCTGGTTTGTATGTAGATTTATGCGATGCTGACTTAATCTGTGCCCCTTATCATGGTTCTGCATTTCAGGTAGAAGTGCGTCATCAAGGCGAAAGAATCGAAGACAACAATTTTATAATCAGAGAAACCGAAAATGGGCTAGAAATCAGGCAGAAAAGGCCAATTGGATTTGTTGAGCATCTATTTCGTGTGTTCAAACATAGAACATTATTTGTTGGTGTACCAGCGCAGTTCCAGGGGGATATCAGCGTAAAAACCCTCAGTGGGGACGTAAGGATAGACACCTTGTCAGAAGTAAACTCATTTATCTGCAAAGTCACCAGCGGAAATGTAAACATCGATGGAGTATCCACACTAAACACATTCTCGTGCAATGTTGTTTCTGGTAATATCAAGTTGTCTAAAGTCAAAGCTATGCAAGTACTTTGCGCAGATACCAAATCAGGAAATGTGACCATGGATCAATGTACAGGTGACACGGAAGCACGTAGCCTTTCTGGCAATGTTCATCTTCGCTCGCACAAAGGAAGCGTCACAGGGAAAAGTTTTTCGGGGAATGTACGTGTTGATACGGACTGCATCACTAAAAATTCTTACCTTGAGACCAAAAGTGGTGAGGTTAATCTAGTACTAGATAAACTCCTTGCAAACCTTGCGCTGTCATGTTTGTCGGGTAATATAAAATTTAGCATCAGAGAATTAGCTGGCGATGTGAACGCTGAAACAACAAGCGGCAATGTCACTGGCTACCTAGGCAAAGATGTTAATGCCTATTTTAGACTCGAATCTACTCTCAACAAAAGTTCCTTTGCTGGTTCCACACCTAAAAACCAAGACGTTCCAACAGTATACCTTAAATCAAGCTTTGGAAATGTACGGGTAAAGGAGCTGTAGGGGATTGTCAAGAATTTTGTGTAAACGCTAAAATCTGATGTAGAATATTAAGAAATAACGATGGGTCGGAGGCCATTAGACAGCTTCCGACCC
>JAVBKP010000103.1:0-7754 GCA_031553975.1 Anaerovoracaceae bacterium
AGGTCAAATTTTTGCTTATCGTCTTCTGAGAATTTCTTTAAGATACAAGGCCACTTGGTGATGATTACAGTAGGCTCATCTTTTGCAAGAGCCTCATCAATAGCCTTATTATTCTCCGTTAACTCCAATGGATTGATGATATATATGTTTTCTTTTTTAACGCCAACAGCCTGTACTAGCGCAGGAATATCCACTTCAGTGGTTGGGTCTCCCATTAGGGTAAATCCAGAACCTGGGTTTTGCTGGTGTCCAGTCATACCTGTGATACGGTTGTCAAGGATAACCACAGTGGTATTCCCTTGGTTGTATACAAGATCCATCAAGCTATTGATACCAGAGTGGAAGAATGTAGAATCACCAATCATGCTGATTACTTTCATATCATTTCCAGTCTTTTTGAACACCTTAGCAGCACCGTGACCAGCACTAATACTAGCACCCATACAGATACAAGTATCCATAGTAGATAGTGGAGGTGCAGATCCCAATGTATAACAACCGATATCTCCTGTTACCATAACATTTTTCTTCTTAGATAGTGAATAGTAGAATCCTCTGTGAGGACATCCAGCACACAGTGTAGGCGGTCTCATAACAGCTTTCTTCTCAGAAGTCACCCCGTGGTCTTCTTTTCCAAATATCGCTTTTCTAACGATGTCTGTATTTAGCTCATCCATTTCTGGAATAACATCTTTACCAATACACTGGATACCTGCTTGCTTTAAATGTTTTTCTATGTATGGGTCCATTTCTTCAATTACATATACTTTTTCAACTTGCCCACAGAATTCTTTGATTTTTTCCATTGGCATTGGGAATGTCATCCCTAATTTTAGGTAAGAAACGTCATCGCCAAATACTTCTCTTGCATATTGATACGCTACGCCAGAAGAAATAACTCCAACTTCCTTTTTATTCCATTCAATAACGTTGATTGGTGTTTCGTTAGCATATTTCTCAGCCGCTTTTAATCTGTCAACAAGAGTTCTTCTCATGGCTTTCCCATTGGCTGGTGTGGTTACATATTTTGGAATATTTCTCTCGTATTTTTTAACTCCCACTTCCACTCTATCAGATAGCTCAACTAGGCTCTTGCTGTGGCAAATACGAGTTGTGACTCTTAGCATGGCCGCCATATCAAATTTTTCTGAAAGCTCAAAAGCAAGTTTTGTAAAGTCTTTCGCCTCTTGGCTGTCAGATGGGTCTAACATTAGAACTCTAGCAAATTCAGCATAGTTTCTATTGTCCTGCTCATTTTGTGAGCTATGCATTCCTGGATCATCGGCAGAGACCAATACAAATCCGCCATTAACGCCAGTGTAAGCATACGTGAAAAGTGGATCTGCTGCCACGTTAACGCCAACGTGTTTCATGGTGCAAAGTGCCCTTGCTCCTGCAATAGAAGCACCGATAGTCGCTTCCATAGCCACTTTTTCATTGGGAGCCCATTCACAGTAAATGTCTTTTTTGTAATTTACTATGTTTTCTAGAATCTCGGTACTTGGTGTACCTGGATATGCAGATGCAAATATAACGCCTGCTTCGTAGGCACCTCTTGCTACCGCTTCATTTCCTGTCAGTAGTTCTCTCATGACTTCGCCTTTCTCCTTTTACATTTTTAACTCATCTAACTTATGTTGCCAGCTCTTCAATATCTCATCATCAGGTGCGATTTCTCTCACCTGGTTCAGACATTCTTGACCTTCCTCTAGCTTTCCTGCATTGATGTATAGCCCCGCAAGATTGCATAGGATGTCTGGGTCATTTTCTTTTAACAGCAACGCTTTTTTAAAATATTTTTCAGCATTTTCAAAGTCACCCATATGGGTATAGCACATAGCCAGCTCGTTCATGGCGGATATCTCTGAAGGGCTAATCATGACCACATTTTTAAACATGTCTGCTGCCTTCTGAAAATCACCTTTTCTCCTGTAGGCAAGACCTACAAAATACATTACGTTCCATGTGACATTGGATTTCAGCAAAAGAGGCTCTAATGCCAAAATACCCTCATCTACCTTGCCATTCATCACGGCAAGATAGCCCTTTTCAAATTGAACTAAATCCTTAAGTTGTTCCAGTCGCTCTTTTATTTCTGCTTGACCTTCACTGTCATTCTCGGTGCAGAGTGTTATATACTTTTTCCAAACCAGTTTGGCCTTCTCATATAGTTTTGCATTAAAATAAAAATACCCTATATAATAATACCCCCCAGCGAATGTTGGGTTTTCAGATATGATGTCTTCAAATAGAGCAAGTGCCACTTCCTTAAAGTCAGTTTTAAACTGTTCTTCTTGTCCTTGGTCGCTATAAATCTCATAACAGACCCTGGCATAGGCAAATTTTCCATCCAAAGACGTTTGGTCCAAAGCAAGTGCTGCCCTAAAACATATAGCCGCTGTGAGAAGTTGTCCCTCCTCTACCAGCAATATTCCCCTGTTGATCACATAATTTATGATCTTAGGGCTATACGCTTTTAGAAACACTATGTATTTACTATTATACATAAAATTATTGTCGCTGCCAATGACAAAAATCATACTTTCTACAATTTGTTCTGAAGTAAGTACACCACTTTGTTTAAATTTTGTCATGCTTTCCGGCTCTAAAGGTACTGGAACTTCAATGCTTGGCACCTTTATAGTTTGAGAGTTTTTGATGTTTAATTCTATGAACAAAAAATTTTTTAGTTTTTCTTTAAAATATTTTTCGAGTTTTTGATCAAGCATTTTTTCCCTCCAAAAATGGGTGCTTTTTTATCTGTCTTTTTACGGCATCTTCGTTTAGTGTAGCCACCATATCTGTGAATATTAGCTTTTTAATTTCTGCTACTAAATCTTTCCCTGCCCAAAGTTTTTGCAGGTTAGCAGAGGAGTACGCCGCTCGTTGGACGATGAACTCATGCAATATCTTGTACAGGTCCTCTTTTTTCCATGAGCGATGTTGGCAACCATTGGCGTAAAAATAGTCGGCTAACTCATTGAAGAACCTAAATGGAGGTTCTTTAATCCCTTGCACGCAAAAATCAAGAGTATTGTGAAACCCGCCTCTATTGTAAAACAAGTCAAGTACATGCTCTACTTTTTTTAGCTCTAACAGCTCGCCTGCTGTGATATACTGGTTGGCAATCACCTCATAAGGGGCGTTGGATCTATAGATATATCCATGATCAGATACTTGCCCTCTGATGGGCGTCCCTTTGATCATCTTGAGAAATCCCAATTGTAGATTGTCCGGCTTGATTTTGTATACATCATTAAACGACATCTGAAAGCTCTCATATGTCTCTAAAGGCAGTCCTGCTATAAGGTCAAGATGAATATGTATATTCCCTACCTCTAGTATTTTTTGAATATTCTTGCGGGCTTTGGCAAAATGGCTAACCCTGTTGATCTCTTGCAACGTCTGTTTGTTGGTGGATTGAATCCCCATCTCAAGTTGAAACAAGTCTTTTCTGGCGGTTTTCAGCGATGCAATTAGTTCTTCTGTGATAATCTCCGGGCTCATCTCTAGATGAAAGTTGGTTATTCCATTGTCGTTGCTCTTTAGATGCTCTATGACAGCAATAGCCCGTTTGCTATCAAAATTAAATGTCCGATCTATGAACTTCACTTGCTTCACATTGTGTGATAAGAAAAAATCCAGCTCTTCCAGTACTCTGCTCAGTGGTAAACATTCTACCGCTTTATCGTCTGAGGAAAGACAATAAGAGCATTTGAAAGGACATCCTCTCATGCTCTCATAATAAATCACTTTGTCTTTTTCAGGCTCTAAATACTTATACGGAAAGGGCAGGTTTTTCTGCTCCCCTGGTGCGATGGAATCTATGTATGGATGCATTCTTAGGAAAAGATCCGAGTCATAGCTCACCTCAGGCCCACCCAAAATAATCTTGACCTTTGGGTTGGCTTTTTTTATGTTCTCACATATTGTTAAAGTCTTGTCAATGTTCCAAATATAGCAAGAAATACATAGGATATCAAATCCCCCACGGACAATCTCTCCGAAGATATAGTCCTCTTCATTGTTGATAGTGAATTCCTGGAGCGTAATCATCTCCTTAGGATATCCACCATCAATCATGTTGGTATATAAGTATTTTAGTGCTAGATTGGAATGCACATATTTAGAGTTTAATGTTGTCAGTAAAATTTTCATGGATTTTCCTTATCAAAAGTATGATTTGGGTGCGCAATTACATTTTCTCTGGTGCATGTATACCAAGTAAAGCCAAGCCATTGGCAATGGTAGTTTTTGCTGCATACACGAGTAATATCTTTGCCTTTTTCTCTGCTTCGTTTTCTACTAAAATGTGCTCATCATGGTAAAAACGATTGAACCCTTGTGCCACGTCTACAATGTGACGGGTTATGATGGATGGTTCGTATTTTTCACCAGCTTCTATGACTACAGCTGGGTATGCATAAATCAATTTTGTCAATTCATAGGCACTATCCCCTGTTAAGAAACTATAATCTACATCAGCAGTTAATGCCATGTCTGCATTTCTTAGTACGCTACATGCCCTTGCATGGGTGTATTGCACATAAGGACCAGTTTCTCCCTCAAAGTTAAGCACTTTGTTCCAATCAAAAACGTAGTCTTTGATCATATTGTTGGAAAGCTCTTGGAATATAACGGCACCAATTCCAATCTCTTTTGCTGACTGGTCTATAGCCTCTGTATTCACTTTTTTCTCTAGGATGATTTCTTTCGTCTTTTCCACGGCACCGTTAAGCACGTCTTCAAGATAAACCACACGGCCTTTTCGGGTAGACATGGTCCCTTCTGATAAGGCCACCATGCCAAATGGTATATGTACGCAGTCATTGGCCCACTCATAACCCATGAGTTCTACGATTTTTTTCCACTGGGCAAAGTGAAGATTTTGCTGTGAACCTACAATATAAAGATTCTTATAGAAATCATATGTCTCTTTTCTGTAGATTGCCGCCGCCACATCCCTTGTGCTATACAAGGTACTGCCGTCTTTTTTCTGTATCAATGCCGTTCCCAAATTGTATTCTTCTAGGTCTACTACTTTAGCACCTTCTGAGTCTTTTAGAATGCCTTTGCTAATCATCGTCTCTAGGGCAGCAGGCATTTTATCGGAATAGAAGCTTTCTCCTGCATAGGAGTCGAATTCTATATCAAGCATCTCATATACCCGTTCAAACTCTTTCAGACTCTCGTCCCTAAACCACTTCCATAATGCAAATTCCTCTGGGCTTCCATCTTCTAAAGCCTTAAACACCGCTCTGGCCTCATCGTCTAAGCTAGGATCGGTTTCCACTTCTTCATGGAATTTTACATATAGGGTGTTCATCTCTTTGATAGGAGATTTCTCAACCACCTCACGTGAACCCCATTTTCTAAAAGCCACAATCATTTTTCCAAACTGTGTTCCATAGTCCCCAAGGTGGTTAATACGCACTGTGTCATATCCTAGGGCAGCCATGATTTTGTATACAGAATTACCGATTACCGTAGTCCGAATGTGTCCAATATGGAATGGTTTCATGATGTTAGGAGAAGAGAACTCCACCAGAACTTTCTTACCCTGCCCTAAATCAGATTTTCCAAAATTCTCTTTTTTTGACAATGTTTCACTGAGAACTTCTTGCAAAAGAACTTTTTTGTCTATAAAAAAGTTGACATAGGCGTTAACATTTTCCACTTTTAAAAACAGACTATCGCCTACTAACTTCTCCGCTAGTTCTGCCGCAATGATTGGCGGGGCCTTTCTTAGGGCCTTAGCCAGCTTGAAGCATGGGAAAGCATAATCTCCCATTTTGCTGTCTGTAGGAATCTCCACGGCTAACATGATTTCTTCTAGTTCTAAGCCTATGTTTAAGTCAAATAGTTTTTTGGCTACTTCGCCCTTAAAATCTTTCATTCTTATCCTCCGTTGCCTCGAAAATACTTTTCGTGGTATCTATTTTTTAATCGTTATTTCTTTAAATACACTATGGTACACCCGTCTCCCCCTTCGTTATAAGGAGCAGGTTTGAACGTGTCTATCAAGTGATGGTGTTTGAAGAAGTCTCTTAGCCCTGCTTTGAGTATGCCTTCGCCTTTTCCGTGTATGATGCTGACTTGGGATAGTCCTGCCATATAGGCGTCATCTAGGTATTTGTCAATCTCTACGGTGGCATCGTCTAAATTCATTCCTCTCAGGCTGATACTGGTTGAAATGCTGGCGGTTTTGGCAGTGTACATGGCGGCGTATTTTTTATTGACGTTGTTCTTCTCGGCCTCTTGGTTTTGGACTTTTGTTATGTCCTTTAGCTTTACTTTCATCTTTAAAAGTCCTGCTTGCACTTGTATCTCACCTCTGCTATCAGGCAAGACCAATACGCTGGCTTTTTGATCTAGGGATATGACTTTTACAACATCGCCTATTTTTATCTCTTCCGCCTTTAGTGGCTTTACATTCACATGTTCGGCTTGTTTTAGGCCGTCTCTGTGTTTGTTGGATTTTTCTCTCACCTTTGTTCGTACTTTTTCGTACTCTTTGTTTCTTTCCCTGCCGTCTTCTATTTTTTCTAACCGTCTCAATTCTTTTTGTGTCTCATCTACAAATTCTTTGGCATCGCGAATCATCTCTCTGGCTTCTTCTCTGGCCTTGGCTATGATTTTTTCCTTTTGCTCCGCTAGTCGTTGTTTTTGTATATCTATCTCATCTCGCATCTTCTTGATTTCAATGTTCAATCTGATGGCTTGGTCTCGTTCAGACTCTGCATCAACCCTGTCTTTTTCGATTTTCGACAAAACTTCCTCAAATTTGACATCATCGTCCCCAATGAGATTTCTAGCTTCTTTGATAATATAATCAGGCAGTCCCAGCTTTCTAGATATTTCGAAGGCATTTGAGCGTCCCGCTGTCCCTATGTGCAATTTGTAGGTAGGGCTAAGGGTTTCTACGTTGAACTCTACAGAGGCGTTCTCAATGCCTTTTGTGGCAATGGCGTATTTTTTCAGCTCCGTATAGTGGGTGGTGGCCAGTGTTTTGGATCCAACTTTGTACAGATGGTCTAACACGGATATGGCTAAGGCAGCCCCTTCTGTAGGGTCAGTGCCTGCCCCAAGCTCATCTAACAACACCAGTGACCTTTCCCCTGCATGTTCTACGATATTGACAATGTTCTTCATATGGGATGAGAATGTGCTGAGGCTTTGCTCGATACTCTGCTCATCTCCAATATCTGCATAGATTTTCTCAAATATAGCTAGCTCTGTGCCCTCTTCCGCTGGTACATGTAGTCCTGCTTGGGCCATCATTTGGAACAATCCCACTGTCTTTAATGTTACTGTTTTGCCTCCTGTATTTGGGCCTGTCACCACAAGGGTGTCAAAGTCCTTACCTAGATGTAGGCTAGAGGGTACTACCTTTTCAGGATCAATCAGGGGATGGCGACCTGACTTGATGTTGATATAACCATGGGTATTCATTCTAGGCCTGACAGCTTTTTGCTTTGCCGCTAGCTTTCCTTTGGCGAATATGGTATCAAGTCTAATCAATATATCCTGGTTGGCTAAGATTTGCTCTGCTATTGCAGCTACCATAGCCGACAAAGTAGCTAAAATCCGTTCTATTTCAGCTCTTTCTTTTAGCTCTAATTCTCTTAATTGATTGCCTAAGTCCACAATGGACTGTGGCTCTATGAAAAGCGTGGCTCCCGTAGAGGATTGATCGTGCACAATCCCTGGGAATTTAGCCTTGTATTCTAATTTAACTGGTATTACATATCTGC
>JAVBKP010000014.1:0-3666 GCA_031553975.1 Anaerovoracaceae bacterium
TCCATCTAGTATTAAGCTCATTGGGCACGATTTATTTGCTTGATTTTGAAACACTTTGACCAAGTACTCGCAAATATAGGAAAAGAAGTAGCGCGGATCTTTTAGGGTGCATTTCAAATTGTCGCTAGGCTGCGGTAGCCAACTGAGCCGTTTTGATTATATGTACGACTTTCTCCCATTGCCCATTCATTCTCAGAACTCTTAGGTTAAGCATATTTTGAGCTCCCGGATAACTCCACCGTTGCCCAGATTGCTTCATTCGTTTCTGAACCACAGTTCGATGAGCAGACTCGATTGCCCCAGAGCCTATCAATCCTGCGCCTAGGTCTTTGTAATAGCTGTAATCCATTCGATGGGCATTATTGCTATAATAGTGAATTAACGAATTTGCTTCTTTTTGCTTGCCCCCCACTTTTTCAATATTGGTAATTACATCTTGAACTTTGCTTGAAAGAAGCAATTCTCTTTGCTGATCAGTCCATTGCTTTTGCTCTATCTTGTCTTTAAAGACCTCATCAGCAAATAAGTGTAAATGTTCGCAAGCATGGTAATAGTCTAATATTGATATCGCATCAGGGAAAGCATCTTCGATCCAGTTTTTTATCCATGTCCCTCCATCTGAAATAAAGACTAAACGACGACCCAGTTCTCCATATGATTCTATTAAATGATCCATTTGTTTAGTAAACTCCTTGCTATTGCCTAAATGTGCAACATACTGTGAATGCCTTATCCAGCTTTGTTTTCCATTAGGATCTATACATGAACCACTGGTAAACATTCTGCCTACTTTTACCTCTTTCCATCCATCATCACGGGTTTGTATCATAGAGCCATCAGCTTGAACATATAATACTTCTTTCTTTTTTACCGGTTCTAATGTATGGGTCGCATTTACCTGGGATTCTATCTGTTTGCCATACATATTGGTCACACGATAAACTTGAGCTGGACTAAGATGTATATCTAAAAATTCAGATAATACTTCATTGCATCTCTCATAGCAGTCTAACTGACCTGCATATACCATAAGCTCCTGCAAGCGAGGGCTTATTTGATGCCCATTGATTGCATCGCTAAATGCATGTGATTTATTGATATGGATATATCCTGATTTGGTTAGAGTTTTTTTTTACGCCGATCAACCGGAACGTTACTAATGTTACTTTCTAATACCATTCGCCCTAAGTCCTTCCATATCTGCTCAAATTCTTTTTCGTAATCGTAAAAATTATTAATCTTATTAAGGGCTTCTAACTCGTCATAACGCTTATCTGCCAATTTGAGGAACTCTTCTCTTGTCATAGCTGTAGGGATTAGTTTATCAAATATAACATTTTTATATATGCGACAATTTGAAATGCACCCAGGGCACCTTATAGTATTTTATGCCGTTTTTGCTATCTTTGTGTTGCAGTTTTACTTCTATCACAATGACCACTGGGGCATGTTGCCAGTATTGGCACGGGAGATGTAAGACTGTTTTTTATTCTACCTATACCCGTCCGCGCGGAATTTGCCTGCCTTCTCAATCTCAAATTTATTGTCTGCTGTATAATACTTTGACTTATTGCCATCTGCATCATACAAATCTATAACAAGGCTGTATTTTGCCTCCAATGCCTTGTAGAAACGTTTGTCGCCTTTTAAAATGTATCGCTGTAATGCCCATAGCAAATAATCAACAATACTTAATTCAGGAGTATCTCTGCTTAATACTATCTCACAATTATATTTTACCCTAATTGGTATAGCTCTTTTTGCATTATCGCTTTGCAAAGCACTGTCAATTGCTTCCTTTAACTTGTGCTGAGTATTCTTGTTACGTGCTGAAAGTAGCACTTGATAGTGTGCATGTTCACTATTAAGCCGATCTTTAATCAAGTGCGTTACAAGGTCAAAATAAAATTCCGTTTCATTGCTGTTATGCTTTTTATGAAATATATCTAACCGTTTACGACCAATGATGCAGTAAAATTCAAATCCTTCCAGCTTTCGTAAAAAATCGGCAAATTTTATTTGAACTTCTAAATTATCATAGCTAGCATGCAAATACCATCCTTTGGGGTTGTTGATACAAGGTAAAGAATTATACGAAATTTCATACACACAGGGAAGTTTAATCAAAAAGCCGTAATAGCTCACTCCTGTTTCAAAGGGGACGTATGCAAAGGATTCCTCATTCTCTTATCTAACGCAAGGTGTTTCCCTATCTATAAGGGCTTTTACCTTGCCGTTGGTAATTGTTATAGTTTCACTGGTGCCATTGATGGATAGCGGGCCACTGAATGCCGCTTCTATGAGTGTATCGTTAAGAGTTACAATGGTAAGCTTTGCACCGTAGAGATTTCCCGCGGAGCTGTCTTCATCCCCTTCTTCTCCAATAAAACTGATATTGGCTCCATCCGACGAGCCGTAAATGCCGGGTGTCGTAATGCCGGTGCAGGAGATGTTCAGCGCACAGCCCGTAGAGTCAATGCTTCCCGATATCAGTAAATTTTTTCCAGATGCTGTAGCCGTGTAGGTTGCATTGGATATGCACCCCCCATGTTTTTTTGTACTGTTATGGAGGCAAGACCAGCCATACTGTTGAAATGGACCTTTGGCTTTGACTTTTTCTACACTTTCGCTTTTTTCACAGCTCATCAATAATATACTCAATGCAGCAATAGCAGCAATGGATACACGTACGGCCTCATTTTTCATATAATACTTTTGATTAATACAAAACAGATCTCACCTTTCTCTCAACTCTCATCTCACTATTCACTATTCAAACTCATTGTCATAATACACCCGTTTCAGCGGGACAGAAGAGATAGGGGAGACGATTAACGGAAATTTTTCTACTGTTACAAAACTGGGGTCAAGGCCAAAGCCTCGCTCTTCACTAAGGCTTATCTCCTTGATCCAGAAGTACAGTTTCATGATCAGTTTTTCCAGGAAGGGAAGCTCGTTGTCATTGGATAAGTATTTTTCCATAACAATGAACTGGAAATCGCCAACTATATTGTTGCGCTCCAGGCTTTCATAGCGGCTGGTGATGTTGACTTCTTTATTGTTAACCAGTTCCTCTACTACCTTGCGGAACATGAGGTTGATTTTTGGTTCCACCCTGAAACCCATTCTGAATTCTATACGTATAATGTCATTGGGTATAATATGGTCTACAATGTATTCGCAAGTGTAAGGTTCATCCAGGATATGCACATGCAATAGCCAGTAGATATCTGCGCGTTTGGGTTTTTTATTTAAAATAGAATAAATGATCTTATGCTCTATTTCTTTTGGATTGTTTGCACTGGTCATAAACACCAGATGGGTAGCATGTTTGGGGACTGTCTTGTCATTACTTAGCTCCTGAATCATGGGTATGTAGTGTTCAAGACGGACAAACTCCACATATCTGTTTTTTATTTTCCTGCTTCTAAACCAGACATACATAACGATAAACAATGCACCTGCTATCACAAGGGCTGCTACACCGCCATGGAAGAATTTATCTACCAGATTTGCTACAAGGAAAGAGAGCTCGATGCTTAAATAAACGGCTAAGTATAAGTAGATCCAATGCGCAGGAACGCGCCTTCCTACGAGATAGTTGGCAAATAGAATAGAGGTACTGATCATGCACATGGTAATAGCCAGTCCATAAGCAGCTTCCAT
>JAVBKP010000053.1:0-4291 GCA_031553975.1 Anaerovoracaceae bacterium
CAAAAACTGCTTGGGCATAGCTCTATTCTTACAACACAAATTTATACACATGTCACCTCAAACAAGCAAAAGGAGATATTGCAGACCAAACATCCTCGAAATAAAATTACTGTCTGACTTTGCAGGATAATATACAATTATCTATTTGTAACATGACACTAAAATATATAAAGTGAGGCGTAGTAATGAAAATTGTAGCTCTTAACAACTATATGAGCCACTTTGAAACGGTGGTAGCATGGCTGTGGTCAGAATGGGGAAATGAACACAATTATTTATTTTGGAAATATTTTGTAGCAAATAGTTTATCAGAAAACGCTATTCCACAGATTTATATAGCTTTAGACGATTTTGAGAATATAATGGGAACAGCAGGCTTGTGGCGATGTGATTTGCTATCAAGACAGGATGTATATCCTTGGTTTGCAGGCCTTTACGTTCATCCTGAATATCGTAAAAGTGGCGTTGGGAAAGCATTACAGTATTATTGTGAAAAAAAAGCGCTAAGCCTTGGATATTATAAGTTGTTCTTATTTACTGAATTAAATAACTACTATGAACAAAATGGGTGGAACTTCATGGAAAGTACAATTAATGAATCCGGCCAAGGAACAAGATTGTATTTTAAAGAATTAAAATACACACCAATAAATTATTAATCAAAGGAGTTTTTTTATGGAATATTTTGTGTACATGACAAACGATTGCAATCTACATTGTGAGTATTGTTCAGTGCTACTAGATTGCCAAAAAAATAATATGCCCATAGACCCTGAATACTCGATTTTACAACTGAAATCTTTTATTATTCAAAATCAAAAAAAGTATAATGATGGAGAAGCAATAATTTATTTTTTTGGAGGAGAGCCTTCGCTTAAATTTGAATATATTAGCGAGATAATTCAGGACTTTGGAGATGAATTTGAAACATTTAAGTTTAAATATGTTTTGCATACAAACGGACTATTATTAGGAAAAATCCCTGATACAATAGCCTCAAAGTTATGCTTGGTGATGAACTCAATTAATTATGAAAAGATCCCAAAACACCACTTGAGCGGAAGTTACTTTTCTGAGATATTAAGTAGTTTATATTTTTTCAAGCAAAAATCCAAGGCGCCCGTTATAGCAAGGTTGACGATAACTGAAAAAACTAGCCTTTATACTGAAGTGATGCAGATTGCTCATTTTTATGATTTAGTATATTGGCAGATTGAAAATTGTAGCAAATTTAATGATTTTCAAAGTTTTTATGCTACCTATACATATGAAGTTGAATTGTTATTTAAATATTGGTTCGACTATTTTAAAAATGGCCTATTCTTAAACTTCGTACCTTTTGTTGCTTGCATTAAATTTATGTTTGAATTAGATAGGGATACTACGTTATTTTCTTGCGGATATGGACGAAGTATGGTTTATGTACAAACGGACGGTTCGTGTTACGCATGCAGTGATAGTGTCGAAAGTGGAGATCATATTATTGGCAATATATATGATGGGGTAGATATGCCAAAACCATCGTTGCTAAAGTTGAAGTGCAAAGACTGCAGTTATCGACCAATTTGCATGGGACGCTGTGGAAGAATGCATAAAGAATTTACTGAGAAACACATAGCTGAATACTGTTCCTTAAACCAATATATGTTTGATCTTTTTCTTCAAAATAAGCAGGAAATTGAAAGAATATATAATACATATTCTGATTACAAAGATTATGTCTGCTCCTTTAAACTAGATTTTACTGAATTTACGCCTTAAATTTATATTAATGCATGTAGACGATTAAATACATTTATCGAGTTTTCGAAGAAAACAGAATTATGATACCTAGTTGGCACCATCTCCTGTATAAACTCAATATAGTTTGATATTGGAGCGAACGGCCAATCTGTTGCAAACAAAAGCTTATCATAGCTATAAAGATAATCTAATGCAGACTTCAAATAACTAATATATCCACTTTGGGTTGAAAGCAAATTATTTAAATCAAAATTTCCTACAACAAGCCCCGAGAGGTCTGCATATACATTATTGTTTTTTAACGCAACAGATGATGCATCTATTATCCAAGGGTTTCCGAAATGAGCCATTACAAATTTAACACGAGGATATTTCACTGCAGCTTCGTCAATGCTTAGTGGATGTGCATATTTTAATTGTCCAATTGAGGTAGATAAGTCACCTGTGTGTGCAACTACTGGCAAGTCATACTTTTCTGCCAGCTGAAATATTGAATCATATACATCGTCGTGTACATAAAACGGATAATATCCCAGATATAATTTAATCCCTACAATGTGCTTAAGTGCCAGTAGCTTTTCTAATTGATCTAGATATTTTTTTTTATACTTCAAAAGCATGTATGGGTTTATACCAGGACAGCATGCAATTCTCTTTGAATATTGCTCATTAAAAGGATTCCATTTTCTATCTAAATCCAATAGCATTGGACTGGAAAAACTTGTATTTGCATAAGAAAAATCAGAAATTCCCATTCCGATAGAAAATACTATATTATTTTTATACATAAGAACTTCAATTTCTTTTAGGTTTGTAGATGCATTAAGATTTTGCAGCATTTTCACATAAACTTCCAAGTTTGAAAGATGTATATGGGCGTCAATTATTTTCATTTTACTACCTTTCCCTCAACAAATCGTAGAGATCTTCGTATTTGGCTTCATAGTAATCTATAAGATTTTTACCCATTCGACTCTTCAGCCTCAACGCAGGAGGAATTAAATAGCTTTCATAAATGTATGTGTTATGTAAAGATTTTCGTATTTCTCGTAAATCAATGAACTTACACAGGCGTTCACCATCTAAAGTGGATGCCTCAGCAAGAAATTTATAAACATAAATTTCTTGCTGTTGAGCGAGATTTAAAAACATTTCAATAATTGAATTATAAAGAATAGTAAATGCATTTGAGCGACCTTGATAATTTGGATGTACGCATATTGATGAAATATAAACATTATAAAAATCAGGAAGATCATATTTGCGAATGTATGATAAATCTATTGAATTATCAACAAGATCTCCCTGAATAAATTGGTTATACCATTCGTCTGAAACTGGGAGCAATGTGCAAAAAGCAATCACCTTTTGGGTGCACGAATCACGTACACCCAAAAAGTAGCAAGGGTTATGTTCATACAAAAGATATGATTCCTCCCAGTCAGAAATTAAATCTGATCTCAATGTTAGCTTTTCAATTTCGAATGTCTCTATAATGTCATCTTTTGAAAATGTGCCTATTGGAATTTGCTCAAGGCTCAAGGTCTCATTTAGTTTAGGTGGGTTAGGAATAATTTGCCTAGTGTACCAATCTAAAATAGAAAGCATCGAATAATTAAGAAGTTTACTTTGATGATTTGAGATATCTGCCGTTTCTAGAAACAACTTTTGAAGCCGTACTATAAACAAAAAATGCCCTATGATAATGTCATTTATTTGGGATTGGATTTTAAGTATATTTTCAAACAAATCAACGTCTTGCGATGATAAATATCGTCCATTGGTCAAATCAAAAACTATTCTTTGAATAATTTTTTCTGCCCAAATAACACTTGCAGGCTCTTTCTTCGACTTCTCATAATATCGAATGAACCTTAAAAGCTCACTTGTTTTAAAGATGTCGTAACTATTTAATCTGTGGATAATTTCCCGCATAGAAAATGGAAGCGCCAGCAGATCATTTGAACGAATATCACTTATAGTTTGAGTAATGCGAGTCACTAATTCTTCAAGCTGAGTGCTAGTGCTATCGGCGGTGATATATTTTTTGTCTGCCATAAACGGAAAACGACCAGCGAACCTCGAATGAGAAACGCCATAAAGTACAGGTATAATTTTTTTATCTTCACGACTGGCAATAAAATATCCAGATTCCAAAAAACTCCAATTACTTTTCCATGTCTCTTTTGAAACAATCAAGATAACGCATCGTGAATCACTCAAGCCCTTGAAGATTGACTGGGAGATTGAATCGCCCTCGTTTATACATTGTTCATCTAGCCAAACCTTTAATCCACAAGATTCTAATGCTAAACTTAATGGTCTCACCAAATCCGCTTTATCCTTTGATGAATGTGAAATGAATACATCATACATAAATTTTCTCCACCAAGCATTGATTTGCAGAATAATTGTATATTATCCTGCAAAGTCAGACAGTAATTTTATTTCGAGGATGTTTGGTCTGCAATATCTCCTTTTGCTTGTTTGAGGTGACATGTGTATAAATTTGTGTTGTAAGAATAGAGCTATGCCCAAGCAGTTTTTG
>JAVBKP010000058.1:0-6022 GCA_031553975.1 Anaerovoracaceae bacterium
GAAAAACACTTTTTCAACGAGAACCAATTTACCTATCGTAGAGCCTTACAAAGTTTCAGGGATCAGATGGACAAAAAAACAGGAAGCCGACACAACGCCTAAGGTAAGAATCAAACCATACAAGCAGAAAAAAGCCACAAGGGCATCTAAGGCAAAAGAAAAAGGACTTGAGCCACTGGCGACCCTAATATGGGAGATGGATATTGAGACAGGTACAGTAGAAGAGATAGCCGCACCTTTTATCAATGAAGAAAAAGGGGTGAAGGATGCAAAAGAAGCCATACAAGGGGCCCTTGATATTATTGCAGAAATCATTGCAGATGATCCAGAGATCAATAAGGATATTAGAGAAAAGACATATAGAATGGGGCAAATAACCTCAGAGGCAGTAGAACCAGAAGAAAGCACAGTATATGACATGTACTATGAATATTCTGAACCGATTAACAAAATGGCCAATCATAGAGCTCTTGCCATCAATCGTGGCGAGAAAGAGAAAAAGTTAAAAGTGAAAGTCAATGCGCCAGTTGATATTATTATTGAAGCTCTTCGTGAAATCATTATTATCAACGAAAAATGTATTTTTTTAGCGTCAATGGAAGCCACCATACTGGATTCCTACAAAAGACTGATCGCGCCGTCTATCGAAAGAGAAATGCGCAACCTACTAACAGAAAGAGCGGAGAAAGATGCGGTTAAAGTGTTTGGAAAGAACACAGAGAGCCTTCTTATGACCCAACCAGTGAAAAATGCTAGAGTACTCAGCATTGACCCTGGGTTTAGGACGGGCTGCAAGGTGGCCATGCTAGATGAAATTGGAAAACTAATTGCGTATACTACCATTTATCCTACCTTCACGGATTCTGATAAGGGCGATAGCAAAGCGTCAGAGCATAGAGCAAAAGCCAAGAGAACCGTGTTGGAGATGATTGCTAAATATAAAGTAGATATTATCGTTATAGGCAATGGAACAGCCTCAAGAGAGACAGAGAGCTTTATCGCCGATCTGACGAAAGGGCTAGAGCCACCAGTGCATTACACCATTGTTAACGAAGCAGGGGCTTCGATTTACTCTGCCTCAAAATTGGCGTCAGAAGAATATCCGAATCTCGATGTGACCACCAGAGGTGCCATGTCTATCGGGCGAAGATTACAAGACCCTTTGGCAGAACTGGTTAAAATAGACCCAAAACACATCGGTGTTGGACAATATCAGCATGATATCAATCAAACCTTGCTAGGAACAGCACTTACCAACGTGGTAGAAGATTGTGTGAATAGAGTGGGTGTGGATTTGAATACAGCATCCTCCTCACTACTCCAATACATAGCAGGTATCAATTCTGGCGTTGCCAAAAACATCGTAGCCTATAGAGAAGAAAATGGCAGATTTAATGCCAGAACAGAATTGAAAAAAGTGCCAAAATTGGGAGAAAAAGCATTTAATCAATGTGCAGGTTTTCTCCGCATAACAGGAGGCAAAAATCCGCTAGATGCTACAGCAGTCCACCCAGAATCCTACAAAGTAGTAGAGGAGATGTTTAAAAAACTAAGCATCGACAAAAAGGAAATAGGTGAAGGCGGCGGGGCGCAAATAGAAGAAAAGATAAAGGAAGCCTACGGTGGTATGGCTAAGATGGCAGAAGATCTAGAGATTGGGGCCATGACACTGGCAGATATCGTAAATGAGATTAAAAAGCCAGGCCGCGACCCTCGGGAAGACATGCCTGCTATTGTATTTAGGAACGACGTTTTGTCATTTGATGACCTAGAAATAGATATGGAGCTATCAGGAACAGTACGAAATGTAGTGGACTTTGGTGCATTTGTAGATATTGGTGTGAAAAACGATGGGCTTGTGCATATATCTCAAATTTGTGATAAATATATAAAGCACCCAATGGATGTGCTAAGCGTAGGAGATACGGTTAAAGTGAAGATTCTCAGTGTAGATGGGGCAAAGCAAAAAGTCTCGTTGACGATGAAAGGATTAAGTTAATATGATACTGATCAAAAACGGTCAAATACTTCCCATGGAAGGCAAAGACTTGCCCAAGGGGGATATTCTAATAGAAGGTGGGAAGATTAAAAAAATCGCGGCCACGATTGAAGAAAAGGACATTAAAGTCCCAGCTACAGATACACTTCAAATCATTGATGCAACGGGTACTGTTATAACACCAGGTCTCATTGACGCCCACTGCCATTTAGGAATGTGGGAAGATGCTATAGGATTTGAAGGGGATGACGGCAATGAATGTACAGACCCTGTCACGCCAGAGCTACGTGCCATAGATGCCATCAACCCTATGGATAGAAACTTTCAAGAGGCCTATGAAGGCGGTATTACTACAGTGGCAACAGGTCCAGGTAGTGCCAATGTCATAGGAGGTCAATTTGCGGTAATCAAAACATTTGGAAAACGCATAGATGATATGATTGTAAAATTCCCAGTGGCCATGAAATGCGCTTTTGGCGAAAATCCTAAGAGGGTATACAGTGAGCAGCACAAGGCACCTACCACTCGTATGGCCACAGCCTCTATCCTTAGAGAGGTGTTGTACGAAGCCAAAGAATATATGGAAGCAAAAAAATCCAAAGACAAAGACAAACAACCAGATTTTGACTTGCAAATGGAAGCACTGCTCCCGGTACTAAAAAAAGAAATTCCACTAAAGGCTCACGCACATAGAGCAGATGACATGTTTACGGCATTGCGCATAGCCAAGGAATTTGGTATCAAAATCACACTAGACCACTGTACAGAAGGACATCTGATTGTAGAGGAACTAAAGGCCGAAAACGTGCCACTGATTGTGGGACCAAGCCTAAGTGAGAGAAGCAAATTTGAATTAAAAAACCTTACCTTTGAAACACCAGGGATACTGAGCAAAGCAGGGATAGACATAGCCATTATGACTGATTCTCCTGTAATACCTTTGCAGTATTTGCCTATGTGTGCAGCGTTAGCCGCAAAAGCAGGGATGGACAAAAAAGAGGCTATGAAAGCCATCACCATCAATCCGGCTAAGATTCTAGGTGTAGAAAAAAGAGTAGGTAGCATAAAAGAAGGAAAAGACGCAGATATTGTTATCTGGACTAAACATCCGTTTGATTTAGAGAGTGTAGTGAAATACACTATAATTGATGGGAAAGTAGTACATGGAGAATAAGAGAGAAAAACCTTTTTTACCAAATGATGCAGATATGAAAACCAAAGTCATATCGTGGATTGTAATAGGTGTTATTGTAGCTACATTTTGGTCTATGCTCAATTTTGCCCTATTGACATTTATATTTGCCTTCATATTTGCCAATCTATTGATGCTGATTACAAAAAAACTCAGCCAAATGGGTATGAAAAGAACACCAGACAAACTGATTATCATAATCATGTACGCGTTGTTTGCTGTATCCATTGCCATGTTAGGAACGAAAGCGGTGCCGGTCATAGGCATACAAGCGTCAGAGCTATCGAGAATCATCATGGCATTTGATATTACACAGCTACAAGGGTCCATAGACGACCGCTTATATACGCTAATGTCAGATTTTGATTTTGGAAAATATATAGAAAAAATCACAGATGCAGGTGTATCACTAGGTGGTAAAATAGGTGGATTTGGGCTAAATATTTTTTTAGCATTTATACTAAGCCTGCTTATGCTGATGGAAAAAAATGGAATATCGAAATTTGGTAAAAAACTAGAGCAAAGTAAAATATCATACATATATCAATACTGCATGTATTTTGGGTCTAGCTTTACCAGATCATTTGGCAAGGTTATGAAAGTGCAAGTGATGATTGCTTTTATCAATAGCATTATTACCATGATAGGGCTGTTTTTCATGGGATTCCCGCAGATACCAGCCTTGGGGGTCATGGTATTTGCCCTAGGGCTTATTCCAGTGGCAGGTGCCTTTGTATCCCTATTCCCACTTTGTATCATTGGATTTAACATCGGTGGGATGATGACAGTGGTAGCTGTACTTGTTATGATTGGAGTGGTTCACGCCATAGAGGCATATATATTAAATCCCAACCTTATGGCTAACAAAACTAAATTGCCAGTATTTTTGGTGTTCCTAATCCTAGTGGTAGGAGAACACTATTTAGGGGCATGGGGACTTCTAATAGGTGTGCCACTATTTATTTTCTTAATGGACATAGTAGACGTGAATTACGAGGAGAATTAGACATAGAATGAAGCAGTTTTTGCTGGATTTGAAGAACGAATTTAAAGGATACAATGGACAGACTTTTGCAAAAGACATAATGGCAGGACTGACTGTTACCGCTGTTGCATTGCCCCTAGCACTGGCATTTGGTGTAGGTAGCGGAGCCACAGCGGCTTCGGGATTGATCACTGCCATTATTGCAGGAATTATCATCGGGGGACTGTCTGGCGCCTCATTTCAGATCTCAGGACCCACGGGGGCTATGACGGCTATACTGATCATGCTGACCCAAAAGTACGGTATGCAGGGTATGTTTTTGGCCACTTTTATAGCGGGCATCATGCTTATTGTAGCAGGGACCTTTAGACTTGGGCGCATCATAACCTTTATTCCAGCAGCGGTAATCACGGGATTCACATCGGGGATTGCCGTGGTCATTGCCCTAGGGCAATTGGATAACTTTTTTGGGACAGTTCCTGAAAAGGGACATCTAGCCATTCATAGATTGTATACCTATGTAGTGACGGATTTCGCCCCTGATTTGCATACGGTTATATTTGGTTTGGCTGTGGTTATTATCATGGTCATCTGGCCCCAAAAGCTGAATTCCAAAATTCCTTCTTCGCTGGTGGGACTTGTAGCCGTACTTGTAGCCAATACATTTCTAAAGTGGGATGTGGCCGTCGTGGGAAATATCCCAAAGACTTTATTGTTAGACGAAAGATTAAGCTTTGTCACTATTCCATGGGATAGACTAGGAGATATGGTGGTGCCTGCTATGAGCATTGCAGCACTTGCTATGATAGAAAGCCTCCTCTGTGGCGCATCTGCTGGAAAGCTAAAAGGCGAGAAGCTTCGTGGAGACCGAGAATTGGTGGCACAAGGTATCGGGAATATTATTGTGCCGTTCTTTGGAGGTGTGCCAGCCACTGCGGCCATTGCTAGAACAAGCGTAGCCATTAAATCTGGCGGTGTGACAAGATTAACAGGTATGCTTCATGCAGTGGGGTTACTCTTATCCATGTTCTTGCTTGCACCTGTTATGTCAGCCATTCCGTTGTCTGCCTTAGCGGGGGTGTTAATGGTGACAGCGTGGAGAATGAATGATTGGCATAATATCCATTATATATTTGGTAGAAAGTTCAAAACAGGTATGGCAGAGTTTGTCATCACCATGGTGGCCACAGTGCTGCTGGATTTAACACAGGCCATTGTCATTGGCGTTGCATTTTCTGCCCTTGCTGTGATGGTGAGAATGACAGACATAGATATATCTGTGAGCGAGTTAGATGAAACTAGATTGGCAGAAGCGGGTATAGAAATAAAGAAAATTAACAAATCTATTCGTGTAGTATATTTCACGGGTACGATTTTCTTTGCCGTTGTAGAAAAATTAAATCGAAAACTAGAGAATGAGGAGACAGATGTACTCATATTCTCCATGCGAGGTGTGCCATTTGTTGATTTGTCAGGCGTACAGGCTTTGACAGAACTAGCAGAACAATTGACAAACCGCGGAACAAAGATACTTTTAACTAGCGCCCAACCTAAAGTGCTGGATTTACTTCATAGAGGAGGTATGACAGAGATCATAGGTGAGGAGCATATATTTAGAAGTGCGGAATTTGCTATAGTACATGCACAAGAGGAAGACGAATAATGAAGCACATTTTTATTATCAACCCAGCCGCTGGCAAGGGCAATGCCGAAAAAATATATTTGCCTATGATAGAAAAAGTAACAAATATTGATGAGATTGACCATGAGATCCACTTTTCAAAACCAGAGGGAGAGACAGTGTCTTTCGTGAAAGCCTTCTGCGTGAAATATGCAGACAGGCCCG
>JAVBKP010000036.1:0-8615 GCA_031553975.1 Anaerovoracaceae bacterium
AGAACAAATGCTGGAATCCCGCCGCCTAATGCCATGGCTATTTTTTGCGCAAAACTGTGGAAAGAAAATATAACGCCTTCTGTACGAACACCATATTTCCAATGGGAATAATCTACTGCATCAGGCATCAACGCAAGTGGCAACGATGCTGTAAAGGCAGTAACCAACCCGCCTAGTATACTAAATACAAATGGCATCCAAACTTGCTCTGGTGATGCAAAAGCAATTGCTGAGTTAATCAAGCCAAAGAAAACCAAGGAAGCAACTAGTGCATTTCTACGTCCTAACAGCTTTGTGATCGGGCCTACCAATATCATTCCTGCTGCAATGGATAGATATATTGATAAAAAGTATAGTGGTAACAAGTCCTGACGATTTAGGTAGTATTTGAAATAATAAACGATGGAAGATGCACGAATATTTGTACTGCCTATTGCTACAGCCATAACCAAAGCTAACAATACCACATATTTATTCCCTAAGGTAGTCTTTACTAAAATGTTTAATGGCACCTTTTGGGTTACTGGAACTGCAAAAACTTCTTTTGTATTTTTGAATACGATCAAAAATACCACTACACCAACTGCCGCATATACGCCCATGATCAATGCATATCCAGTCTGTAGATTGCCTCCAGTCACTATAGGTGCTAATATTGGCGTAAGTATATTCACTGTCAGTCCACCAATGGTTCCAAAAAGAGTACGCCATACAGAAAGACTTACCCTCTCAGTAGGATCTTGGGTTATAGCAGAGCTAAGTGCCGCGTATGGAATAGAAATTACGCTTAACGCAATACTTAATAGATTGTATGTAATATACGCATATACTATTTTACCCATGGTATCAAATCCAGGCGTGGTAAAACAAAGAACAGCCGCAACTCCAAATGGAATTGCTCCGAATAGCAAGTAAGGTCGCATTTTACCATATCTTGTATTCGTCCTGTCCACAATATAGCCCATGCCTATATCTATAAAGGCATCTAATACACGAGATACAATAAACATTGTGCCTGCCACAGCAGCGGGAATACCAAAGATGTCAGTATAGAAAAATAATAGATACACTAACACCATCTGCATTATTAGATGTGTCGCCATGTCTCCCGCTCCATAGGATATTTTCGTGCCCATAGAAAGCTTTCCCGGAATTAAATTCTTTTCCTTCATGATTTCCTCCTTAAAACTTTATAACTACTTTTATTTGTATACTTAACTACTTGGATTGCTTGATTTAATACCAGAGCTTTTCATAATTGTTCTCCACACATCTTACTAGATGGTATAGTGTCTCATTGACTGGCGTTGCAACCGAAACTCTTTTGCCTTCTCTTACTACAGCACCCGTGATGGTTTCTATTTCTGTACGTGCCTTTTTATAAGCATCCTGAGCCATTGATGGATGATGGGTGCTGTTTAAAAAAACTTTTTTAACAGACTCTCTCACTTTTGTGTAGTTTAAAGGAATGCCTTTCACTTGTGCCACGTTAACTAGTTCCATGAGTATCTTGTCTTGTAAGTGAAATCCATTCTCATCATTGGAGAATGTACCAAGGTCCAGTCTTGTCACCATGCATGTAGCATTGGCACAGCAGTTAACCGCTAGTTTTTCCCAAATGGCTAGTTCTGCATCCTTAGATACTTCCGTGCTGATTCCTGCCCTTGTGAAAAGATCTGCAATGTCTAAAATTTTCTCATTATCATTTTTGATATATGGTGTAATATGCGATGTATATTGCCCATTTACCACCTCCGTTGTATCATTAATTTCACCAACATTAATCAACGTCGCAGAGGATGTAGTGGTCCCAATAATGACAAATGCTGGATTCACATGCTGAGCGATAATATCTGCATTTCCAACCCCATTTTGCAATGTAATAACATATGTAGTTGGTCCGATTATGCTTTTCGCGGCTTTTATTGCCTCTTCTGTATAGATACCTTTGACAAAAACGATTACAAGATCCACAGTTTCGCCAAGCTCTTCTGCTGAATAGACACCACGGATTTTAATGTTCTCTCCGCTATCACCTTTGTATCTTAGGAGAAGCCCTTGAGAGTTAATTTTGTCAATATGCTCTTTCCAAACATCTATGAGGGTAACTTCACTTCCTAATTTAGCCAATCTTCCTCCTGTCATTGCCCCCATTGCACCGGCCCCAATAATTGCAATTTTCATAGCCTTCCTCCTTTAAAATATTATATTTATACATTTATTATTTTAAATGTATATGTTTGATGTCATTATAACAGTAATTATTTAATATTACAATATGCATTTATTATTTAATATTCAATTTTAAAAAAAATGGGGATAGATTTTCCATCTATTCCCAAGCTATGACAGCTACTTGATTTTTCTCTTTAAAACAATCCTTGCCTTATTTCATCTCTATGATACTCAATGTGCTTATGCACCGCTTCATTTGCCAACTCTTTGTCTCTTTTTTCGATGCTTTCTATGATAAGTGAGAATGTCTTTGACATTAATTCTTTGTTAATTCCAATGCCTTGTTTTCTTGTATGTGTCCAGGTTCTTTGGAGCCTATCATGCACATCCTCCAAATAAACCGAAAGCATCTTATTGTTAGCGACATTCCAGATTTTTCTATGAATCTCACTATCCAGTGCAATTAACGCGTCATAGTTCTCTGAACCTACCGCGTCAAATTCTTTATGGAGCTTACGCAATATTTCCACATCATCATCGGTAATATTGTCTATGGCTTGCCTTAATGCTAATGTCTCTAAGCTTTCCTTTGTAATAAATAAGTTCTTAAAGTGGTTGACATCAAATGTTTCTACTTGCATCCCAATATTTGGCAAAACAATTAACCAATGGTCTTGTTGCAATCTTCGCAGAGCTTCTCTAACAGGTGTTCTGCTAACGCCAAACTCCTTTGCTATGGCATTCTCATTTAATATTTCGCCTGGCACATAGTGGGTTGAAATAATCTGCTGCTTCAGAGTATTATAAATAATGTCAACTTTACCTATTGTGGTTTGGCTTGCATTCTGATTTGTGGATTTTTTCATAATAATCAGCCCCTTTTAGAATATTTATGTATAATTTCATTATTTATTATATCACAAAAATATTAATTTGAAAATATGTCATTTTACAACATATCTCATCTCTCTAATGATTTACAGTCGACTTCCGCTGTCAAACTATTCTTGCGCAAGTTGCGACAGCTTTATAGTTGTATTGGCATTGCGAATAGTTATGCTCTTATTGGCATTGTTTGTGGATTCCTTGTCTGTATTCCACCATGATGGTGCATGTGCAAGGGCAAGATTAAGTCCTGAGCAGAAATGATGCTTACTGGTATATTGATTCCAAATTCACTGGTTATCAGTAATTCACAGTGGTTTTTAATTTCGTCTTCATTGGTCATTTCACTATTAAAAAGAATAATTCCACTTTAAGTCGTTAAATGTTACATCTACTCGGCAGGTCAAACCCAAATGCCATACCTGACTGTCGGATAAAACAAATACACTCTCCAAAATGAATTGAAAAGTGTATTTATATTATGGCGGAGAAGGTGGGGTTCGAACCCACGCGCCGGTTACCCGACCTAACGATTTAGCAAACCGCCCCCTTGAGCCTCTTGGGTACTTCTCCAGATATATTTAGAACTCCGCGATTATGAGATCTGCAGAGTTCGCGTTGACTTACTGATTGGATTCGAATCCCTTTCGGAATTCTTAAAAATTGGCGGAGGGGGTGGGATTCGAACCCACGCGCCCGTTAAGACAAACGGTTTTCAAGACCGCCTCGTTATGACCACTTCGATACCCCTCCAAATTACGTGTAAACACGTAAAGTCATGTTATTCATGATATTGGTGACCCATCCGCGACTCGAACGCGGGACACCTTGATTAAAAGTCAAGTGCTCTACCGACTGAGCTAATGGGTCATAAATGGCTGGGGTAGCAGGACTCGAACCTACGAAATGCCAGAGTCAAAGTCTGGTGCCTTACCGACTTGGCTATACCCCAATGAATTGGCGAATCCACAAGGATTCTTTAATTGGTGAGCCCACAGGGATTTTACAGCCACGCACTTCGTTCATGTCTGCCACTCTTCGCCTGCTAGGCAGGCTTGAGTCACCTCAGAAAAATCATCTCAGATGATTTTTTATTCTTCGGTGCCCTTTCGGGTTCGAATCCCATAAAAGGATTCTTTAATTGGTGAGCCCACAGGGATTCGAACCCCGGACCTACGGCTTAGAAGGCCGTTGCTCTATCCATCTGAGCTATGGACCCATGTATTGGATGAGTAATAATGGAGCGGATGGCGGGAATCGAACCCGCGCGATCAGCTTGGAAGGCTGAAGTTCTACCATTAAACTACATCCGCAAATGTGGAGCGGAAGACGAGATTCGAACTCGCGACCCTCGCCTTGGCAAGGCGATGCTCTACCACTGAGCCACTTCCGCAAATTGGTGGTTGGAGATGGATTTGAACCATCGAAAGCTCAGCTAACGGATTTACAGTCCGCCCCCTTTGGCCACTCGGGAATCCAACCAGATTATTATTTCAGTAATTCGTAAAAAAATGGAGCTAGCGAAGAGAATCGAACTCCCAACCTGCTGATTACAAGTCAGCTGCTCTACCGTTGAGCCACGCTAGCCCGCTTACTGAATTGTAGAATAAATCTACATTATGAAGTTTTCTAAGTTAAAAGTGTTACCACTAATTCATTTAATATACATTAAATAAATTGGCGACCTGGAACGGGCTCGAACCGTCGACCTCCAGCGTGACAGGCTGGCATTCTAACCAACTGAACTACCAGGCCACTTTAATGGTGGGCGCAATAGGGATCGAACCTATGACCTCCTGCTTGTAAGGCAGATGCTCTCCCAGCTGAGCTATGCGCCCCTGATGTAAAGTTTTCAACTCGACACCTTATGTATTATACAGAAAGTATTTGTCAGAGTCAAGCACTTTTTTTCTTTTTATAAATGGCTCCTCAAGTTGGACTCGAACCAACGACCCTGCGGTTAACAGCCGCATGCTCTACCGACTGAGCTATTGAGGAACGCTATCTGCAACGTTCTTAAGAGTTACAGCTTTTATATGTTAGCATATAAAATAAAACTTGTCAACGCTATTTTACAAGTTTTTGTATTTTTTTATACAAAAAATATATACTAGCCTTATGAAGAACTTATTAATAGGTGGCTTTGCCGGCCTTATAAACGGTTTGTTAGGTTCTGGTGGGGGCGTAATTGTAGTCCCTGCCCTTGAGAGAATTAAACATTTGGATGAACACAAATCACACGCTACCGCCATTGCTGTCATTTTGCCAATCACGGTTGTGAGTAGCATCATATACCTTCTAAAAGGGGATCCTGTATGGGATGCCACCTTCAAAGTCGGGGTTGGAGCCATTATAGGCGGATTTATCGGGGCTAAAACGCTAAGAAAGCTCTCCGGTCCAACACTGAGAAAGATTTTTGGGATTGTAATGATTGTCACTGCAATCAGAATGTTTTTTTAAAGCTATAGTTTGGGACGGTTCTAAATGAAAATTGTATGCTCTTTGGGGGCGGTTCTAATTTGATGACTGGCAGGTCAGCAAATTAGAACCGTCCCCAATGAAGAGTATCAAGGGTATTTTCATTTAGAACCGTCCCCAGTGAGGGATTTGTATGGGTTTGGTTTTTATTGGTTTTTTTTCAGGCGTTATCAGTGGCATGGGTATTGGTGGTGGTGCTATTTTGGTGCCCGCCCTTTCTTTATTCACAAATTTTACTCAACAGCAGGCACAGGGTATTAATCTCCTTGTCTTTATTCCTGCGTCTATAGTGGCCTTAACCGTTCATAAAAAGCAAGGTAATATCGATAAAAAAGGAACGACACCCCTAATCCTATTTGGACTTGTTGGTGCCGTTGGCGGTTCATTGTTTGCATTGTATCTGGATCAAGATTTTCTCAGAAAAATATTTGCCACCTTTCTCCTTATCGCTGGTCTATTAGAACTTTGGCAAGCTCGACGTGCTCGTCCAAAAGATCATACGCCCCACCAGTAAGCTCTGACAACATTTCTTTTACACCAAAGACCTTATCCCCTGTCATCGACAAAACCACTTCTACAGCATCTAAAAATTCTGTCTTCACTATCTCGAAGCCATTCTCTGGCGCTAAGTTTTGAAGCTTGTTAAAAAAAGTATACTCTATCCTAACAGTCAGCATAGTCAATTCTGTTATCTGACACATTCCAGCTGCTTCTAGGGCTAACTTGGCGGTAGATGTGTATGCACGCACCAATCCCCCAGTGCCTAGTTTAATACCCCCAAAGTACCTGGTGATTACGATTACCACATCTGTAATCTCCTCTTTTATTAGCATTTGCATCACAGGTGGTCCCGAAGTACCACTTGGCTCCCCATCATCGCTACATTTCTGATTTTCACCTCTAGGACCTATTACGTAGACCGGCACATTATGGTTAGCATCCCAGTGTTTTTTCTTAATGGCGTTGATAAACTGTTCTGCCTCTAATACGGTGCAGGCAGGTTTGATATAGCCGATAAATTTAGATTTTTCTATTATGTTTTCGACAATTGTTTCTTTGTGAATGGTTTTCATTATAATGCAAATTCCTCTAATCGTTTATAATCTGCTTGTAGCATTTCCACTTCGAAATAAGTCCCCTGCTCATTGTAATCCATCTTGATTACTTTACACTTTTCGCAGAGGTAAGAAGATAACTCGCCCCTATTATAAGGAATCACCAATCTGGCCATAACTTTGCCTGCAAAAATATGTTGCTTAATTAATTTTACTAACTCGTCCATATTGGTGCCGTGCCTTGCTGATACATGGATTATATCTGGTCCCCCTGGCAGCTTATCCAAATCTTGCCCCATCAAATCTATTTTATTATATACTGTGATAATATCTTTGTTATCTGCCCCAATTTTGCTCAGTACATCCCTTGTTACCTTGTGATGGAAGGCATAGTCATGAAATGACGCATCCACTATGTGAACCAATAGGTCAGCATAACTCGTCTCTTCTAACGTCGCCATAAAAGCCCTGACCAATGTATGGGGCAAATTGCTCACAAATCCAACTGTATCAATGAGGACAAATTCTTCTTTACTTTCCAGCTTTATATTTCTTTGAAATGTATCCAATGTAGCAAATAGCATGTCTTCCTCGAAAACAGCCTTTTCTTCTTTATCAATCTGTCCTAACATATAGTTCATCACAGCAGATTTGCCTGCGTTGGTATATCCAACCAGCGCTACAACAGGAATCTCAGATTTTATCCGCTTTGCTCGTTGTGTGTTTCGTTGCATCCTCACATCGTCTATTTCTTTGCGTATCTCATCCATTCTGCGAAGGATATGACGTCTATCTAATTCTAGCTTTGTTTCCCCTGCACCTCTTCGCGCGCCACCTCCACCAGTACCACCACCGCCCAAACGTGACATGGCTTTACCAAACCCAGTTAGTCTTGGTATACGATATTGCAGTTGGGCTAATTCTACTTGCAGCTTGCCTTCTCTGGATATGGCTCTATTTGAAAAAATATCTAGAATCAGCGTAGTTCTATCAAATATGATTATCTCTAACACTTCTTCAATATTTCTAAGCTGTATGCCGGAAAGTTCTGCATTAAAAATCACCATGTTGACATCCATGGCATCTACCATTTCTTTTAGCTCTTCTAGCTTCCCTTTTCCTATATACGTAGCTGTGTTGATGCGATCTTTTTTTTGAATCATCTGCCCCACAACTTCAATGCTTGCCGCTGCTGCTAGCTGTGACAATTCTTCCATGTAGTAGGAAATGTCTTCTCTCAGCTCTGCGCCTACGAGAATGGCTCTAAACTCTTGTTGGGTGAGCACTTCATTATTTTCGTTGAATATCATTTGTATTCCTCCTTTGTGAGGTTATGTTCATTATTCTATGGTGATTCCATCTAATATTTCATCTGCGTTTGGAACCATTACATAGCTTTGTGGTACATCTCCAACAATGACAGTTTCTGCAATTGGCACCACATTATTTACGATTATTGTGTTGGTACTAAATGGAACAATGACTTTGGCCTGTGTATCTACTTCTAAAAACACCTTATACCTCGTTTGATTGATGCCTGTGCTCTCAAACTCGGTTTTAAAGTTGACTTTTGTCATTCCAATAGGCATAACCTTTAGTTCTACCATCGGACCTGCCTGAGACAAAATCTGACTGCCAAAAATAGTCCCTACAGACAGTCTCACCTGCGCAGGTCCCATATCTTTGAGTTGAAGTTGGATATTTTGTGCTAAATTTGAGGCTAGCTGGTTCATCATCACTATGTTGGACTGTACGGAAGAAATCTTCCCCTTGTTGTCCACTTGCTTAATCAATAACTTTTCTACGTCAATGTTTCCATTAAATACCTTATGTACCGATTCATTAACCATTTGGCTAATTATGGATTTTACCTTTACTTCTGCAATGGAAGACACTGCTGGTTTTATAATCTTCTCTGTATACATAAAAGTATACACTATTAGGATTATAACAAGTATACAGAAAATAAAAAACTTAAATTGCCTTTTTCCTGTATTTTTATTTTTAGATTTTGATGTCGTT
>JAVBKP010000081.1:0-3086 GCA_031553975.1 Anaerovoracaceae bacterium
TCAGGCTCAATTGTATCACCTAGTAATAATCTTAACTTATCAAAATCAACTTTTCCATCTGTAGTCACTTCAGGAAATATATTTTGCAATTGTTCAATGTTTTTTTGGATAAGATTTAGTGGTTTGTCATTAAACATAAAAAAACTCCCTTTAGTTCTAATTCCTTTATTCTAGCATAAGAAGGAAGGAATCAAACACAGAGAGTACAGCTTATTTTATTTTTGTCAATTCAAAATTATTTTTCGGATAAAGTATTGAACTTTTTAAGTTAATTATTAAAACAACAGCATCCACTAATTATGTTGTTTATACGCCCATATAAATAAAAAAAGGAGGATGCATTCTCCCCCTTTTTTTATTTACTATAAAGTTTTTTGACCTGGTTTCCAACCAATTGGACAAAGCCCACCAGTTTGTAATGCTTGCAGGACTCGTAATGTCTCATCCACATCACGCCCCACATTGTTATGGAATACAACTTGATATTGTAATTCGCCTTCTGGATTAATGATGAATAATCCTCGTAAGGCAACACCTTCTTCTTCAATTAATACACCATAATCACGTGATACTTTGTGGTTTGTATCAGCTGCAAGGGCAAAGTTTAATTTGCAAATTCCATTATTTTCAGCTGGCGTTTCCATCCATGCTTTATGTGACCATTTTGAATCAGTTGAAACACCGATAACTACTGTATTTAATTTATCAAATTCTGCAACTGCTGCTGAAAATCCTCTAATTTCAGTTGGACAAACAAATGTGAAATCCAATGGATAGAAAAATAATATTGTCCATTTCTTATTTCTCATATTTTCCTCTAAAGATACCGTTCCAAAATCTCCATTTGCCAATACTGCTTCCATCGTAAATTGTGGTGCTTGTTTACCTACCATACGTTCTGCCATATATGTATATCCCCCAAAGTTTATATGTTTAACGTTTTTCATTATATATAAAGTGAGAATAGAAGTCAATATCAGATTAGAATAATACTAAATAAAAATATTTTATCTCATAAAATCATTTCGTAAAACGCACATTTCGCATCCATTATTTACTTTAAACTTCTTTATGGCTTGTTTGATGAAGGCTACCAAAAAAGGATAATAACATTCCTTTTTTGATAGCCTCTCCTTTTATATTTTGAATGATTTAATTTGACCTTGTAAGCTTTCTGCCATATACAGTAATGATGTCGCTGAAATTGAAACTTGCTCCATTGAAGCTAATTGCTCCTCTGTTGACGCAGAAATATTTTGTGTACTTGCTGATGATTCGTGTGCAATTTCATTTACTTGATGAATAGATTTTACCATTCTTTCTGTTCCTATTTTCATTTTTTGAACAGAAGACGATACTTCTTTAATTTGGACAGCTACTTCTCCTACTGCTTGTTGAATTTGTTCGTAAGATGCACCAGCTGTATGAACCATTTCAATTCCACCTGATACTTCACTCGTTGCAAACTTCATTGAATCTACTGCCTTATTTGTTTCTGTTTGAATACTTGCAATTAATTGTGAAATTCTTTGTGCTGATTCTCCAGATTGTTCTGCTAGTTTTCTTACTTCATCCGCAACAACGGCAAAACCTTTTCCTTGCTCGCCTGCTCTTGCGGCTTCAATCGCTGCATTGAGGGCTAGGAGATTCGTTTGTCCTGCAATTCCTGTAATGACTTCAACAATTTGACCGATTTCTGTAGAACGTTGACCAAGTCCCGTAACCACTTCACCCAATCCTTGAATTGCTTCACTAATTGAGTTCATTTGTTTTACTACCAATTGAATAGCATCATTTCCTGATTTTGATTTTTCAGAAGCATGGGTAGATGTCGTTGCCACTATTTCATCATTAGAAGCGATTTGTTGAACATTATCTGCCATATCACTCAGTGTAGATTCAGCATCATCAATCATTTTTACTTGATTATCAGAGCCTGCTGCAACATGTTGAATCGCTGTTGCAATGTGTTCAGTAGCATGTGTTGTTTGCTCTGCACTTGCACTTAATTCTTCCGAGTACTCAGACACATTATTGGCTGTTTCAGTAACTTGATGGATTAACATTCTTAATTGTATTGCTGTTGCATTGAAAGAATCAGCTAGCTGACCAAGTTCATCACGTGATCTATAGTCTATACTATTGCTTAGATCACCCTGCTCTACTTTCTTCATCACTTGTTGTATCTCTTTTAATGGATTGACAATGAGGCGTGCAATATGCCCTCCTAACAAGATTGAAGCAATCACTGCTATGACTCCACCAGCATAAATAACCCAAATAATACTTTTGCTCAACTGTATAAAACTGTCATACGTTTCATCAGCAGTTTTGAGGTTTAGCTCTAATAGTTTATCGCTTATTGGCTTCATCTGATCACGCAATGCAAATATTTGTGTTTTTACCTCTAGTAATTCTTCATTCGAGATTCTACCTTTTACTTGCTCAGCATGATCTGCTATCCCTTTTTTATACATTGGATAGAATGACTTCAAATCATTGACTAGTTTATTTTCTTCATCTGTCAAATTTAAATCTAAAAGAGTTTGAATATTTTTTTCTGCAATACCCATTAGTTGATTCATTTGTTTAATAATTTCATCAGATTTAATCGGATCAATTTCAATTGCAGTAATTAAAAGCAATCCCTCAATCGCTCGATTTGTCTTCTGAAAATCACTCAATACTACAGAAGACTGAAGGCGCTGTTTATATAGCTCAGTGCCCGAATCTCTCAAAAGAAAAGTTACTACTGTCCCAATGAGAACTAGTATAATTAGTATTGATAATGATGAAAGACTAAGAACTCTTAATTTCCCTCTTACCTTCATATCACGAAGCATTTTTTTCTCTCCCTTGTTTTTACTATTCAAAAAATCACTATATTTCCACTTAAAAAGTATATATATATACCGAAATATTGTCAAAGTTATTCATAAAAATACATCATTTTACTTATTATTTTTTCTCAAAAAAATAGATCTTAGTCTTTAAATACTAGTAAAATAATAGATTGATAGGTATAAAAACCTATTTTATTTCAGTTATTTATAAATATAGATTTTCATAATGAAATATAGATACAT
>JAVBKP010000085.1:0-18043 GCA_031553975.1 Anaerovoracaceae bacterium
GATGTACTTAGAAACCTTACCCCTGAAGAATATGCTGATTATGCACCTATTGGTGGTGTTCCCGCATTTCTTGAAAAAGTAAAAGTTGCCGCTTTCGGTGAGACTATGCCCGCTGGCTATATGGAGGCCGTAGCAACCCCTGGTGGAACTGGGGCTATCAGAAATACGATTCAAAACTACTCTAAAGTAGGGGATGCTGTCCTTACCTCTGATTGGTTTTGGAGTCCTTATGAGACCATTTGTGATGAGCTTAATCGTACACTGGAGACGTACACTTTATTTGATGAAAACAATAACTTTAATGTGGCTTCCTTTGAAGCTAGGATAACGGATCTCTTGTCTAAACAAGATGGTCTTGTGATTCTGTTCAATACGCCATCTCACAACCCTACTGGATTCACACCTAGTCTAAGTGAGTTTGATGCTATCGTCGATGTTCTTAAAAGAACTACAGCTGACCCTAAGAAAAAAATTGCTTTCTTCTTAGATATAGCGTATGTGGATTTCTCTGGCAAGTCACCTGCGCAAGCAAGAGAATTTTTTCCTAAGTTTGGTAATCTACCTGAGAATATTCTCACAGTTTGTGGATACAGCATGTCAAAAGGGTTCACTCTTTATGGTATGAGAAGCGGTGCCATGATTTGTATAACTTCAAAAAAGGAAATCGCAGATGAGTTTAAAATGGTCGCCTTACATTCTAACAGAGGTACTTGGTCTAATGGTACTCGCCCTGCCATGATGACATTGGCAAAAGTCCTTAGCGATCCTGCCTTGTCTAAAAAGGTTGATGACGAGAGAGAAACTGCTAGTGCTATGCTAAAAAGACGTGGCGACGCGTTCATGTCTGAAGCTACTCGTGTTGGACTAAAACCATGCCCTTATCACGGTGGTTATTTCTTAACCATTCCATTTGATGATGCTGGTGCTGTGGCAACGGAGCTTTATAAGGACAACGTGTTCACTGTAAATATTGGGAAAGGCATTCGTTTTGCTATCTCCGCTGTCAGTGAAGAGAATTGCCGTAAACTACCAGAAATGGTTATGGCTGCTGCAAAGCGTTGCGGGCAGGCATAAATTTTTCTATATAATACCAACCCCCGTTGTATTGATGCAGCGGGGGTTCTTTGCTTTATAGGTCATTAAAACCTAGCTTTCACGTAGTGGATATTCTTTCCTTCGCTTTTGAATTTTTCTTCATATTCTGTGGTGACTAGCCTTGAGGTGAATTCTGAGCTGTGAAGATCCCAGCTCTCTTCTAGAATGGTCATGCCTATGGCATTGATTTCTTCTAAGCTAAATTCAAATAGTCCCACATTGTCGGTTTTGAACTCAATGTTCCCCTCTGGTTTTAAGATGTGCCCATATCCTTCAAGATAGTTCCTATGGGTCAGCCTTCTTTTTGCATATCCAGCTTTGGGCCAAGGGTCGCTAAAATTCAAGTATATGCCTGTTAGCTCGTTCTCTTCAAACAATTCTTTGATGTCCTTGATATATCCGTTAACAAACCGTAGATTGGGGAGGTCTATTTCTTTGGTTTTTTCCATAGCCCTTAGTAGCACGCTGGCATGTCCTTCGATGGCAATGAAATTGCGCTCTGGATATTGGGCTGCTAGGGTCGTAACAAACTTCCCTTTGCCACAACCAAATTCTATATACAATGGTTTGTCATTGCCAAATACGTTCTCCCAATGCCCTTTGTTTTTCTCTGGCTCTTTGGCCATGTATTGTGATACAGCCTCTAGCCTTTCATCTAAGTTTCTTAACTTTCTTTGTCTCATCTGCAACCCTTCCTGCTATTGTTTCTATTGATTATCTAATGCCTACATTGGCAATATAGTTCTCTGCCATATCTCTAAACTCTTCCAATCGGAATTTGTCATGGGGTGTAAAATGTTTACGTTTGTCTGCGCCTAACATAGCCCCAGTATCTACCCCTACTTTGCGATAATTCTGAACAAAATACTGGTTGGCCCCTTTTATTCGTTGTCCTATCGCCTTTATTTCATCTATGCCTGTTAGCTCTTGGCAGACCGTAGTCCTAAACTCGTACTCTATCTCACCATCCATCAATATATCTATGCTCTCACTGATGACTTCTGCATCAGTTTTAACACCAACAACTTCTTCGTATTTATCTAATGGCGCCTTTATATCCATTGCCACATAGTCTAATAGCTTATTGGCGATAAGCATTTTAATCATTTCTGGATTGGTTCCATTGGTGTCAATCTTGACCTTATAGCCTTTTTCTTTGATTTCTTCTATGAAACTATAGAGTTCCTTTGACAGTGTTGGCTCACCACCCGTTATGCACACCCCATCTAAGAATTTTTTTCTCTTGTCTAAAAACTGAAAAAACTCTTCTTCTGACACCACACTCTGGTTTTTAGATAATACAATCTCAGGGTTATGGCAATACCCACATCTAAAATTACATCCACCGAGAAAAACCACGGTGGATGCACATTTTGGAAAATTGATCAGAGATGATTTGGCCCATCCTGCAATATTCATGTATTTACCTCTTTCGGGGGTCCCAATTATACTTGTATAATTGGGTATTTAGCCTACTAAGCCTTGCTTTTCTTCGGCTGTAACGCCAGCTGGTTCATCAACTATTTTGCTTATGCTATTTGCAACAGTGAACTCTTTTCTGTCTTTGTACTCTTCCCTTTTGCCATTGTTCCATGCCTGAACAGGTCTATGGAATCCAACAACACGGGTCCAGACCTCAGCATCTTTGCCACAAGTAGGGCATTCAAAATGCTCGCCCGCAATATAGCCATGGTCAGAACATACAGAGAATGTCGGTGTCACTGTGATATATGGTATCTCTGTACTTTCCATTACTTTTTTAATAAAAATCTTGCAAGTCTCAATGTCATCAATTTGCTCGCCCAAGAATCCGTGAAGCACTGTTCCACCAGTATATTGTGTTTGTAGTTTTTCTTGCTTTTCTATTACTTCAAAAATATCGTCTGAATATCCTACGGGCATTTGTGTTGAGTTGGTATAATAAGGTTCATCCACGCCCTGGGCTTTGATATTCGGATATAGTTTTTGGTCAATTCTAGCAAATCTATAGCTAGTACCCTCTGCAGGTGATGCCTCTAGGTTCCACAAAGATCCGCTTTCTTCTTGGTATATCTGGATTATTCTATTCATGAACTCCATAATCTCTACAGCAAAAGCATTGCCTTGTTCATCGGCAATATCCACACCAAGTAGATTAAGGCACGCTTCATTCATGCCGTTCAATCCGATAGTGGAAAAGTGGTTCTTAAAATATTGACCACTTTGGGCTTTGATGCCTGATAGGTAATGTTTAGAATAAGGGTAAAGTCCCGCATCCATATATTTTTCTAGCATAACTCGCTTGGCATCACAAATATCTTTTGCAATATCCATTAGGCTACGTACTTTCTTTTTGAACTCGGCTACATCATTGGCTAAATAACCAATGCGCGCCATGTTTAGTGTCACTACATTAATAGAACCAGTCAGCGGATTGGCACCAAACAGACCGCCCCCTCTTTTTCTTAGCTCTCTATTGTCTAGTCTCAGACGACAACACATAGAGCGTACGTCTTCTGGTGACAAATCGGAATTGACAAAGTTGGCAAAGTATGGTGTCCCAAATTTTCTAGTCATCTCCATGATTTTATTCACTGGCTCAGAATCCCAAGGGAAATCTGGCGTGATGTTCACAGTAGGGATAGGGAAACTAAATGCCCTTCCCGCTCCGTCGCCTTCCATCATGACCTCACTATAGGCAATGTTGAACATATCCATTTCCTTTTGGAACTCTGCATATGTTCTATCTTTCATCTTGCCTCCAATGATTACTCCTTGGCTTTTTAGAAGGGGGTGCGGCGCAATGTCTAATGTAATATTGGTAAAAGGTGTCTGAAAACCTACCCGCGTAGGCACGTTTAAATTGTATACAAATCTTTGAATGGCTTTTTTAACCTGATTGTAAGATAAATGGTCATAATGAATAAATGGTGCTAAGTACGTATCTATGCTTGACACTGCTTGTGCGCCAGCTGCCTCACCTTGTAGGGTGAAGAGGAGATTGGATAGCTGCATTAATGCTGCTTCAAAGTGCTTTGGTGGTTTAGATTCGATCTTTCCTCTAGCCCCTTTGAATCCTTCCATTAAGAAAGCTTCCAGATCCCAACCGCAACAATATGGTGCTAACAATCCTAGGTCATGAATGTGTATATCTCCTTGGATATGTGCATCTCGTTGGGTTTTATTATATATTTTGTTGAGCCAGTATTTCTGTGTAATGCTATCAACGATATGGTTGTTAAGGCCTTGTAGTGAGAATCCCATGTTTGAGTTCTCATTGACACGCCAATCATCTAGTGTGACATATTCATCTACCAGTTTTTCTGCATCCATGAACAAGTTGTTTGCTCTTCTAAGGTCCGCATGCCTGTTTCTGTATAGTATGTACGCCTTTGCCGTCTTCGCATGACCTTCTTCTATAAGAACCTTCTCCACAATATCTTGTATATCCTCTACTGTAGGAATACCCGCGCGGAATGTTTCGCTAACCACCTCTGCCGTCTTATCCGCAAGTTTTTGGGACTTAACTTCGTTGTGTCCTCCCACGGCCTCTGCTGCTGCGAAAATTGCTTTTTTTATCTTAGAAACATCAAATTCAACGATTTCTCCGTTTCTTTTCTGCACTTTATGGATGTTCATGAAATACTCTCCCTCGTTCTTTCCTGTAGACAATGCACTACATATTGTATGCCATTGGACAAAAAAAAGCAAGCACATTCTCAGATGCAATGCCCTAAGAACGGCTTGGTTTCGTAAAAATATTTTCGTTATTTTTTTAACTTTTGACGCTCAAAACCTAGGTCGATGATTTTCGTTATTAAATCAACGTATGCTAATCCGTCGTCGGCTGCAAGCAAGGGGAACATACTATATCTAGTAAATCCTGGTATGGTATTGATCTCATTAATTAACACTTTTCCTGTGCTTTTTTCTATAAAACAATCCACTCTAGCAAACCCTTGGCAGTCTAAAGCTCTGTACGCTCGTAGCGCCAGTTCCTGCATTTCTTTTTTCTCCTCAGCTGTGATGTTAGCTGGGATTAAAATAGCGGTACCCATGTCGTCTCTATATTTGGCTTCATAGTCGTAAAATTCGTGGCTAGCTATAACTTCCCCCACAGATACAACTCTTAGGTCATAGTTGCCTATAACGCCTGTTTCTACTTCTCTACCTACTACTGTCTCTTCTAGTATTAGCCTTCTGTCGTATTTTGCCGCCTCTATCATGCCCGCTGCTAGTTCCTCTTTATTATGGGCCTTGGTCATTCCTACACTAGAGCCCATGTTGGCTGGCTTTACGAAGATAGGGTATTGCAGTTCTTTTTCCGCCTTGTCCATTGCCTGTTCTTTATCATTAGCCAATTCGTCGCTGTGTATCAGCATGTATTTACAAGATGGCAAGCCTGCCTTTGTAAACAACTCCTTTGCCACAGCTTTATCCATTGCTACAGCCGAGCCTAGCACGCCACATCCTGCGTATGGAATGTCCAGCATCTCAAATAGCCCTTGAATAGTACCGTCTTCCCCATCCGGACCATGAAGCACTGGAAATGCAAAGTCTATGATGTCTTTCAGGCTTTTCTCATTACCCATAATGGTAAGTGCGTATTTGTCAGGATTTTCTCTGAGAAAGCTCTCTGCCATTTGCTGCCAGCTGCCATCTTCTATGTATTTTTCATCTCCATCAAACAGTAACCATTTTCCAGTTTTGGTAATACCTATTTTTACGATGTCATATTTTTCTTTGTTGATTGCTCTTATTACAGAGGTGGCTGACATGAGAGAAACTTCATGCTCAGCTGATTTACCACCGAATATAATACCGATTTTTATTTTTTCCACACTCTCTCCTATCGTTTATCTGCGATTTACTATGCGTATATGGTAACTGGCGTTTCCAAATCCACTAAATCCCACAATGTCCTTATATCTTCATCATCTAATGCCATGCACCCTGCCGTCCAATCTCTGCCACTGCCCATGCCGTGGATGCCTATTTTCCCACCAAGAGGGGTTTCCCAAGGTGGTCTTTTCCCTCTGCCTATGGCATCTGCCACATTGTCATAGTCCTCTTGACTGATATATGCTTCATCTAGTCCATACTGGGCATCTTTAATACTAGGATAGCTCAGACCCATAAAAAGCGTAAACATACTTTTTGGGTTTTTTGTGCAGATGTAATACTGTCCCTCTGGTGTGCGACCGTCGCCCTCACGGTGTTTTTCCCCAGCTGGTGCGAAGCCAAGTCCAATTTTGAACTCTACTACTTTAGACGTATTGCCATTCTCATTTGTTTCCCAAAGTTCTAAAACTCTTTTGGCTTTATATATTTTAATCACTTTTGGCATGTTGTTTCCTCACTTACTCGATAACTATTATAGCGGTTCTCCCGACTTCTGTCCAATCTCTTACAAATTTTGCGTGGGAGGTGAAGTTCCTGACGCATTGATGGGATAGTGGTATGGTGCCTAATGTCCTTGATGTTTCTATCATACCTGGATCTATTCGCCTGCCATTTTGAAATTTATATTTCACTGGCACGCCATGTATGTATGCGCCCCCCGTGAATCTCACTGCATAGGGTGCGTAGCCGTCCACCTCTTTGGTGACATCGTTCAGGTACATGAACTTATCTCTTTTTTCTATAGCAAAGTAGCTTCCCACTGGTGTTTCTAATTTGTGCTCTGCTTTTGCCCCTGTAGTGGCTAGGGTATATGATACTACGGTCCACTGTCCTTCTATTTTCTCAAACAACACTTCTGTTTGGTTTTTCAAATCTATGACAACTGCTTTTGTCAGTGGTCCTGTCTTTTTCCAAGCAGGTACGTATTTTTCGGGTATCCAGCAAGTCTTCCCTGTGGATATGACTTTTACCTTGTACATGGCGTTTTGTTTTTCCATGACCTTTAGCAAGTTCCCATCTCTCACATAGGTGAACTCGGTACCTACACTTGCAGTGTTGTAGGCTGGGCTTGATTGGTCTCTGTTGTTGCCTAATTTATCCACTTCACCGCCTTTGTACGTCGGGGCTGTGCCGGTCATATTCTTATAGTTGTTTACATAGGATATGGTTCCCCCAAAAAACTCTTTCTCTAGGGATAGGACTTTTTTGTACATATCCGCGAATCTAAATTTTCTCACAGTGACTTTATCGCTACTGACAAACCCAAATTTTCGACTGCCGCCCTCGCTCCACATGACGTGAACCCATTGGTCTTTTGTCTGTGCCTTGGAGATACACTCTATGGTCTCTACGAATGTAAATCTTTCGTAGAGTGTGGGTTTTTTTAGGACTTTGCCATCAGTACTAGGGGTGGCTCTGATTGCCACATTTGATTTCCTCACAAGTACATACTGAACACCTACATAATGGTCATCGTATTTTAGTTCCATACTAAGCCCATCTGGCAAAGTGATCCCCTCATCAGGTTGCTCTAATCCTAGTATATCATTTTTTATATCACTGCGTAAATCATTTAGAACTTGTTTTGTAATCTCTTCTGCCTGTTGGATTTCGTTAGGGGTAGATACAATCAACGACATCAAGACTATATATATGAATTTTTTCTTTTTTAGAAACGCCAAAACGGGCCTCCTTTAGACATCTTTCTAAAATATACGAAAAAAAAGCGGCAGTTATGCCACTTTTCAGGAATTGCCCTCTATATAAAACTTTTTTTGTACTATTTTTTCTCATGCCGATACCCCAACACTTAAAAATAGACTTGTATAGAACCACATTATGATAATAATACCAAAAATAACAAAACCAATGGAGAAGTTTTTCCTAACGCCCCTATAGGCTTTGCTTCCAAAGAAAATCAGTAAAAGGCCCAATGACCATGAAAGTGGCATTATTCTGAATACATATATACCTAAAACAAAAGGTAAAAATACACAAATCCCAATGGATGTAAACAAAGTTACCAACGCAATTTTTTCGTTGTGGGTCAAATGATAAGTGGATTTTGAAGCTTCTCGGAGTCCTGATTTTATGCAAATAATCGCAAAAACAATGGCAGTAAAAAGTAAAGCTTACAACACAAAGAATAACCCCAAATTGTCTATGCTCGATGCCGTGGCCATATCAGCATCGCTCTTATGGTATATAAGCCTAGACTCTGCATAAAGCGCAATAACAGAAAAAACCATGCCTAGGCTCAATGATATTGTCATCTGCTTTAACCTGCCCATTTGGATCCTCCTCGTATTTTCATAAGCCTCCAGTTAAATATCTGAAGGCTTATGATATTATTCTTTACAATGTGTAATTCAGTAATCGCCCTCTATTTTTTCATATTGGTTTTTGTACCACTTTCTTATTGTTATAAATACATAAACAGCTACTGAGAATAGAAGGTACTTACTATGTAAGACTATATTTTCACCAACGGTAAAACTGCTTTTAAATATTGCTGTTAATGCAACCGTACCTATGGCTGCGGCTGTGAGCAAAGTAATTAGAACGGCCAACCCTTTCCACTTCGCACTACGGTATGTGTTATATGTGGTGTAGGCTATGCCTATGTTTAGTATATACATCAAAACCACCCCAATGTTTGATATTGGGGTGGTTCCAAAGGCTATCATTAGGTAAAATATGTTCCATAGAACTATAAAACCAATCGTGACTTTTGTCTTCTGTTTTGCAAAACTTTCTTTCGCACTGTTTCTTTTTCGCATGTCACTCACCTTCTTGCGTGTATTTGAATGGGGACGGTTCTAGATGTATGTTGATAAAAACGGCTTCTACCTCATATTCTCTATGCCGAGGGCAGTTTTTGGCTTAAATTAGTAATATTTACTCAATGCAATTCCGACTTTGTTCTTTTTTGTTACAAATTTGTCAATTTTATACTCTTTTTCAATCTTTTTAACGATGGCATATCCATTTTGTTCAACGGTTTCTACTGTCATCCCATCTGGATTTTGAATTGCTACTTTGCATAGAAATTCAACGTAATAATCATCAGATTCGTCTCTTTCCTCATTCTTTATTATTTCCATATCCTCCAACTGCAACATCATTTCAGCTTCGTAGGCCGCATGCTCACAGTCTATGGGGATGCTATTTGCCAAAAGTTGGTCAAATCCTGCTGGTGTGAAATATCCTTTGTACTTTTCAAAGTATTTCATGATAGCACCTACATGGTCCTCATTAAAATTCTCTAAAACCGTCTTAACCCCTTCATAATCGGAAACCGAATACATGTCTTTGGCATAGTTCATTACTACGTCATCTGGCGATGTTTTATTGCAACCTAGAAGAGCTATCACCATGACAATAATGAATATACTGAAAACTTGTGTTTTTAATCTTCTCATACCCTGCCTCCCTTGTATATGTTTTGAGGGGTTGCATAGCCATGTTGCTGATGTAGTTGTAGATCACTGGAAATAGTCAAAATTATTTTTACTATTGTCGATATTTGATTACTTGATTTTAGTATCATGAACACAACTCCTCTCATAGGATTAATAAATTTTTTATGTTCCATTCAGTCATAAAAGTACAAAGCAACTGTTGTCCATTTGATTATATGCCACAATTCTCATTTTGACTAGTGAATATGTGGACATCTGCTGTCACTTTTTGTGGATTTCATAAAGTAACATTATACGTGAACTTTATAAAGAAGCTGATATTTCAATGGCACTCTTTTTGTTTGTATGATAAAATCTTCTTACGTATAGCACAAGATTTTTTAGTAGGTGACAAATGAACGAACTTTTTATATCGGAAATCAAAATAAATAAGCACTCCAAAGAATTTGATGCCTCAAATTATCCGTTTTCCGTGCCTGTTATTAAGTATCTCGATAGCATCAAGCTGGAAAGCAATGTCACTTTTTTCGTTGGAGAAAATGGAACTGGTAAGTCGACTATTTTAGAGGCTATTGCTGCCTGTTACGGTCTTAATCCAGAGGGTGGCTCGAAAAATTTTAATTTCTCGACTTCGAATACCCATTCCGCATTACATGAGTATTTAACCTTTGTAAAAGGCATTCACCGCCCTAAAGACAGTTATTTTCTTAGGGCAGAAAGTTTCTATAATGTTGCAAGTCAGATTGAGACTTACGAAAAGGAGCAACCTGGTCTTTATGACTCATATGGGGGCAAATCCCTTCATCACATGTCACATGGCGAAAGTTTCTTTTCTTTAATTCAAAATAGATTTTGGGGTAATGGATTATATCTCCTTGATGAGCCTGAATCGGCACTTTCACCACAAAGACAACTTGCGTTACTAGTACAGATATCCGACCTCGTAAAAGAAAATTCTCAATTTATAATCGCTACACATTCACCAATACTTTTAGCGTATCCTGATGCACAAATATTTGTGTTGAGCGAAAAGGGAATTGCACTTACCCCCTATGAAGAAACGGAGCATTACATAATAACAAAGCAGTTTTTGAATAATACTGATGGTATGTTGCGGCATTTGTTAGATTGAATTTTAAAAATATAGGTTCCGTGCCTATTTTTAGGAAAGTTCAAACCCAGTGACAAAAAATCACTGGGTTTTCCATTAATCGAAGTGATTGTGGATAATCACAAGCACTTTTCTCTATCTAGTAGACGAAAGGTAAAGAAGCACCCGGTACAACACCATAGCGAGTTCCAAACATGTCTGTTGCAACACCAGTAAATTCTGCTCTATAAGAAACTCCGCTCTGCAGATTCATATTAGCCACGCCCACTATTCCAGTTAGGCTGGTGATTCCTCCAGATTCATTACACATCCCCCAGCCCATATAGCGCCCATCGGAACTGCGGTAAATTTCAACCTCCCCGAGAAAGGAAAACTGAGCGCTTGTACCCGGTGTTACTCTCCATACAATAGCCCGTGCAGATTGCATATAGTCTAGCGCACAACTTCCGCCATTGCCATAGAAAGTCTTTCGTGGCAGTGGGTATTGATTCTCATCAGGAAGTGCCTCCATACCAAATTCAACCGATATCTGCGGGCTTACTACGGGCTGATCTACTTGATTTTCACCTGCAAAAGCAAATGCTGAACTAGTTAAAATCATTATAAGTGTCAATGCAATTGTTATAATTCTTTTTTTCTTCATGATTTCTCTCCTTCAATCTTTTCAATAGTATTAACTAAAACTTTCATAATACCTCACGCGCGTAAATTGTATTGTGATTTCATTATAAGTCACAATTACTATTTTGCCTACTGGACATCTGCTGTCACTTTTTGTGGATTTTTGTAAATCTCAGATGTATAATATTGTTTATATGGCAATGAGAGGGGTTGATGTCTTGCCAAAGTATAATCAAGGTGCGATCATACGTGAACTGCGAAAACAAGCTAATATTTCAATGGAACAACTCTCCAAAGATATTTGTGATAAAAAAACTGTCTCGCGGGCTGAAAGAGGAGAGACGGAGCTAACGAAGCAAGTATTTGAGGCCCTATTGCAACGTCTCGGACAAGATCCTAGTCGTTTTTCCAATAGCATACATAGCACTGCTACGTTGGAGATCGACGAAGTCAAAAGAAAAATTGATTCTTTGCTGGCCAACAGGGTCTATCATGAAGTGAACGATATATTTTTAACGATTAAAAATGATTCTGCTTTTACAGACAATATATTTAATCGTCAGTTTTTGCTTAGAATTGAAGGTGTTTTGGTATCTTGTTCAGACAATCCAGATTTAGATCGTGCCTTGCAACTTTTGAAAAATGCAATACACTTGACATTAAAGGATTTTGACGAAAACCAATTATCTTTTTCTCTGTATACATATGAAGAACTGAGTATTATAAATTCAATTGGCACTATTTATCTGCGATTAAAAAATCTGAAAAAAGCACGCGCTATTTTTGAAAATTTGAAGCACGTGCTTGAGAAGAACCATACAGACCTGCTTGAACGTTCCCGCACCTATTTGAAAATTCTTTATAATCTTGCGAAAACCCTCAGCATGTTAGAATTGTATCCCGAATCTTTGGATGTCTGCGAGCAAGGCATTCAAGAATCAAAAGCCTCGCATAACAATTCGGCTCTTGGCGATTTAGTGTACAACAAGGCATTTTGCCTGCTGAAGCTTGGTGAAATCCAAAAGAGTAAAATCTTCTATTCTGAAGCTCTTACTTTGGCAAAATACCAAGGTAATCTTGATCTAGTTTTGTTTTTAGAAAAAGACATATTAGTAAAATTTCCTTCTTGCCCCACTTAAAACACTTAAGTGGCGATGTTTTTTAGTTAAATGGTTCATATTCTGATTGTGGCACTATCTTTCCTGCATCGTCATGCTGCACTTGAAATGCTGCTCCTATGGTTCCTACCAAGATAAGGCATGCAACCACGGTATAACACATTTTTCTTTTCATTTTAAACCCTCCTTTCAGGTTTTTATTTGATAGAAATATTATACAACGATACACGCCTCTTGCCTAGTGGACATCTGCTGCCACTTTTTGTCGATGCCTTATCTAATAATTCTCCTTCACCTTGCCTGTCTCATATGCTTCAAGCAAATCCATGAGGTCTTGTACGCTTTGTTTAATCTTGATTCCGTCGTCTGTGTCTGCCACTGTGATTCTAGCCCTATTATACTCTAATACTACCTCTGAAGAGTGAATGTCCATCTCTTCTTCTATGGCTGTTAGGGTTGATTCAAATGGTTCATGGGACACTAGGTTTAGTCCATATGAATTATAAATCAAGGTATATCCTGCAATACCCGTAACTTTTTGATACGCCCTAGCAAATCCACCATCTATGACAATGAGCTTCCCTCCTGCTTTGATTGGGCTTTCACCCTTTGATACCTTCACAGGCACATGTCCGTTGATTATATGAGATTTATCTTTGTTTAGCCCAAAATTTTCCAGTATCCTCTCGCACGTTTCTACCTGCTCGATTAGCTTATAATATGTATCTTTTGCTTCTTTGTGGGTGGCTTTGTCTTCAATGAAATATCTTTCGAATGTTGTCATTTTGTCTTTCCCAAAGAGTGGTGAATCAGCACCGCACCACAGATACCATAGCATATCCTGTCCCCGGATCATACTTTCCTTGTCACTATGGTTAAGGTATCCTTCTCTCACTTTGGCATCAATGGCATCAAAAAGCTCTATGCCTCTGTAGTATTCGTCTCCTACTTTTACGTCTTTGAGTGTTCCGTCCTGATTGAGTGGCACACAACCGTGGAAAAGCAAATTACCATTGTATATACGATACATGCCGCCTTTGGCAAATAGCAATCTAGCATGTTCTTGCAAGCGCATAGATGTCTGGAAAGACACCACTAGCTTATCCATAATATCTTGCTCTTCCTCCGTTAATGCATACGGGTCTTTTGGATCCACTGTTGGAAAGTCACAGTCAAGCATTGGGTATTCTTTATCACCAATCTTTATGGTTTTCTTTTCAAAGTCTATTTTGTCTAACAACAGGCGGTCCTCCATGAAAAACTCCGGATTTCTCTTGATGGTATTGCCTTCTACTTTAAATTGCAATATGCTTGCCGCCTTGTGAATCTTGGCCATTAGATTGGCTTGCTTTTCGCCGATTCCATCAGCATCTAACCCTTTGGGCATGAATTTTTCGCAGCTACAATCGCTATATTGCTCTATGGCATAACTCGCTAGGGGTACTAGATTGATGCCGTACCCGTCTTCAATGGTATTGAGATTGGCATATCTTGCACTAATCCTTATGGCATTTAATATGCAGGCTTCTCCACCTGCTGCTGCACCCATCCACACAATATCGTGGTTTCCCCATTCGATATCAATAGAGTGGTGGTTCATCAATACATCCATAACCTTATCAGCGTCAGGGCCTCTATCAAATATATCCCCAATAATATGTAGTCTGTCAATGGCCAGGCGCTGTATGACCTTGCAAATTTCGGTAATATAGTCATCTACTCTTCCGATGCTAATAATTGAATTGATGATCTGATTGTAATAATCTTGTTTGTTTTTATTGCTCTCATCTGCATATGTAAGCTCTTCTATTATATAGGCATAGCTAGGATCCATGGCTTTACGGACTTTAGATCTTGTGTATTTGAAGGAAGCCCGTTTGCAAAGTTTTATCAACCTAAAAATTATCACTCTGTACCAGTCTTTCGTATTCTTTCCTTCTTTTGCCGTCATTGATAATTTTTCATGCGGGTAGTACACCAAAGTGGCTAGGTTTTTCATCTCGGACTCTGTCATTGTGTTACTAAAAAGTTCGTCAATATACCTTTTTATTACTCCTGAGGCATTTTTTGTAACGTGAAAAAAAGATTCATATTCACCGTGTATGTCCGACAAGAAATGCTCTGTTCCTTTTGGTAAGTTTAAGATAGCTTGTAAATTAATGATTTCCGTGCTAGCATCTCTAATGCTTGGAAATTGTTTTGAAAGAAGTTCTAAATAGCGCAGTCTTTCGTCTGTGAATGTTTTCTGCTTCATACATACCTCCTTGATTCTACTATGAAAAAGGACAGCCTAAGCTGCCCAAGATTTATGAATTCTTTATAATAACACCATGCATGGCATCTGCCACGTCTTCACAAGAGTCAATGCACATTTCCATCTTGTGATAAATCTCTCTCCACTTCATGATTTCAATTGGATCGTTTGATGTTTTGAACAGGTTGCGAACTGCATTTTTATACATCCTATCGCCTCTTTCCTCCACATCACTAATCTCTCTGATCTTATCATTGATGGTCTTTGATTTAGCAAAATTCTTGAACTTTACCAGTGTAATCTGCACGAGGGTGATTGCTTCGACTAATAACTCAGCCATAGGGATAGAATCTTCTCTGATTGTTTTAATGTCAAACATAACAAAACGATAAGCGATGTCCTCTACTAGGTCAGTGATGTCGTCAATCTTTGATGCCAATAAAAGAATATCTTCGCGCTCAATAGGCGTAATGAAGGATGTCATCAATTGGTTGTATAACTTATGAAAATGAAAATCGCCTTGATGTTCAATGTCATGAATGGCTTCCGCTTTTGTCTCCACATCCGTGTAATTGCTCATTAGCTCAAGCAATGCTTCTGCTGCCTTTTGCGAATATTCAGCACCTTGTGCAAATAAGTCAAAATAATTCTCTTCTTTTGTCCTCTTAAACATCATATCCTCCTAAAATATATACGTAAACACTTTTGCCATAAAAAATCCAATAAGTCCACATACTGGGAACGTTATAATCCATGCTGATATCATACTCCCAGCCACGCCCCAATTCACGTGGTTAAGCCGTTTAGCTGATCCTACTCCCATGATGGCAGTGGTCTTTGTATGTGTAGTGCTGACAGGCACACCTGTTAGCGATGCTAAAAGAAGACAAGCTGATGCTGCAAAATCTGCCGCAAAGCCTTGGTGTTTTTCTAGCTTTACCATATCCATTCCTACTGCTTTTATAATACTATACCCCCCGATGGATGTTCCAATACCCATTACCACTGAGCAGAGTATCATCATCCATATAGGAAGTTTAAATCCTTCTTCTGGGATTGCTTGTCCTTGTGCTAAGAAAATACCTAGCATAAAAATCCCCATGAACTTCTGTCCATCTTGTGCGCCATGGAGGAATGCCATGGATGCCCCTGAGGCAATTTGCGCTTTTGTGAAAAAACTGTTTGCATTTTTTCTTTTCATCCTTCTAAAAGAAAAATTAATCCCCTTAGAACTTATATATCCTGCTACAAAGCCAAGAAGGGAGGATATGCCAAGTCCATATATGACTTTTATCCACGCATCTGCATTAGCCGCTGAAAATCCGCCAATAGCAATGGCGGCACCTGTAACACCAGCGATTAGCGCGTGGCTTTCACTTGTTGGTATTCCAAATTTTGATGCGGCAGTAGCAAATACAACTATAGCCACCAATGCCGCAGCTAATGCGACTAGTGCCTCATTTCCACTACCAAAGTCTGCCATGTTTGTTATAGTCTGAGCCACTTTGGAGTTGACCATGGTCATAAAAAATACGCCAAGAAAATTAAAAATAGCTGCCATGATAATAGCAGCACCAGGGCTCATTGAGCGCGTTGATACAACTGTAGCGATAGCATTTGGCGCATCTGTCCAGCCGTTAACTAGAATTACGCCCATCACCAATACGACAATGACAATTAATGCAACTGACATTCGGTTTCTTTCTCCTTTTTTTACGTGTTTCATTCTTTAAACACGTCCTATATTACAATTTTCGTACACTCTTATTATACAAAAGCATGTGCACTCTATCAACTTCTTTTTTAAGTATGTACGAAAACGCTGATTTTTACCTACGCTTTCGCCTATTTTCTATCCTTTCAATCTCAATATCTGTTCATTTTTTGTTAAATATTTTAATAGGGGATACCCCAGTATATAACATGCAATTAATTCACCCGCCCCAACCCATAGACCAGCAATTAAAAGTGATGGATTTGTCGTAGGTGGTGTAGGCACTTGGTATACATATACAAGCATTGCTCCAATGATAATGCCATTGGCAATGACTGGTGGCAATGGTACCAATATAGGTTTTTTGCGTAGCATATATGATCCTAATGCAGCTAGCAATGTGGCTGATGATCCGAAAATAACATCAGCAATACCAAACCCTCCAAGCATATTGGATAGTATGCATCCTACAAATAGCCCCGGTATAGCGGCTGGGATCAATGCTGGCAATACGGTGAGCATCTCGGATACTCTTATTTGCATCAGCCCATAAGAAAACGGTGCCAAGGCCAGTGTTAATGCAGTATAAATAGCAGCTATAATAGCCGCCTGTACCACAAATAAGGTACGTTTACTTCTCATAATTCTTCTCCTATACCCCACAAATACATTTGCAGGGGCTCGGCTTTTTTGCGATTAAATTAATATTCGCTCCCCGATGACAATCCCTAAGAATGCTATTAATATGATTACCGCCACGGCATCTTTCATGCCTAGCTTCATCTCGTGCATACGTGTACGGTTATCTCCGCCACGATAGCAACGCGCCTCCATAGCCATAGCTAAGTCTTGCGCTATTCTAAACGCACTGATAAACAGTGGTACTAGCAAAGGAATGAGTGCTTTTGCCCTACTAATCAAGTTTCCACTCTCAAAATCTGCCCCACGGGCCATTTGTGCTTTCATGATTTTATCGGTTTCCTCCAATAAGGTGGGGATAAAACGCAATGCAATGGTCATCATCATAGCCAATTCATGGGCTGGAAGCCCAATTCTTTTGTACGGATTCAGCAATCTTTCAATCCCATCAGTCAATGTAATGGGCTTTGTGGCAAGGGTTAGTAGGGAAGATCCTACAATCAAAAGTGCCAGCCTACTAGCCATAAACAGGGCCTGCCTAAGTCCCTCTTCGGTGATTTTGAATATGCCAAACTCCACCAATGGTGTTCCTGGTGTCATGAACATATTGATGATGAATGTAATGATTATAATAATAAATATAGGCCGTAAGCCCTTTAGCATAAACTTTAATGGTACCCTTGAAAGGGCAATGCTCATAGCTAGAAATCCAACGATGGGAATATATCCCCAAAAATCATCAATTACAAAAAGGCTAGCAATGAATACAAATGTACCCATAATCTTAATTCTAGCATCGAGTTTGTGGATGATAGACTCCCCTGGATAATATTGACCCAAAGTAATGTCGCGCAACATTATTTTGCCCTCCTTATCCACTTTAATATCTCAGCTTCCGCTTCAGCCACTGTCACCACATCTCGCCTAACTTGTACACCTTTAGCAGAAAGTTGGTTCATTAAAGTCATAACTGGTGGAAGACTTAATCCCGCTCTTTTAATAATATCATGCTCTTTATACACTTCTTTCGGTGTTCCGTCTAATATTAATTTTCCCTTTTCCATAACAATAATTCTGTCGGTATGCTCTGCAATGTCAGCCATATTGTGGGATACAAGTATAATGATGTTTTTTTCTGTTCGGTGTATAGTTTTGAGCATAGCTATAATATCAGCATGCGCCTTTGGA
>JAVBKP010000129.1:0-4598 GCA_031553975.1 Anaerovoracaceae bacterium
TCCAAAATGGATGGGTTTTTTGAGATCATAAATTCTCCGGAAATGTTAAGTTATGACCCCTTACTAAGAGCAGTAGTTGCGCATTTTTATCTTGTTTCCATACACCCTTTTGGGAATGGAAATGGGAGGACATCTCGAGCACTAGAATCCTATATTTTTTATCATACTGGCATGCAGGTGCAAGGCTTTTATTCTCTCAGCAATTTTTACTACAGAAATTATTTTGAATACTGTACGATGCTAGATGATGCTAGATTTAAATATAACGGATGTTTGCAAGAGTTTGTGAAGTTTGCTTTAAAGGGCTACCTCTATGAATTCCAAATTCTCTCTGAAAAAATCAAGAGTTTTACAATACTCAAAGGGTTTGAAAATTTTGTGCTTGAGCTTCTTAAAAAAGACGAAATCACTAATAGACAATTTCTAGTCATTCAATACTTATTTCAAAATAATGGAATTTATAAAAAGCAACAGCTTTTAAAATGTGTTGATGCTCATTTTAAATCAATATACGACGGAATAAAGGCAAAGAAAACAATTGAGCGGGATTTGGCAAATCTTGAAAGACATAATCTGATTTGCATAGATGATGATGATTGTTATAAGCTGAATTTGAATGTAATGAGGCAGTTTACCTAAAATTGTATTATTTATAGCAAGCGAACATGTTCGATATCAGGGATTAGATCACGGTTTATGAGGTATATCATATGAACTATTTTTTAGAAACAGAGCGTCTAGTACTAAGAAAAATTACAGAAGGTGATTTTGAAATGCTGTGCGGGATTTTACAAGACATTGACGTAATGTATGCTTGGGAACACGCTTTCAGCGATTTGGAAGTGCGTGATTGGATTAACAAAAATCTGCAAAGATATGCGTCTGACGGATTTAGCTACTTTATGGCTATCGATAAAACCACCAACATATTTGTAGGTGTCATGGGACCGTTGATAGAGAAGATTGACGAACAGCCTTGTATAGGTGTTGCCTATATTCTAAACAAATCCTGTTGGGGCAAAGGCTACGCAAAAGAAGGCGTTAAGGCATGCATTGAATATGCTTTTAACGAGTTAGGTGCCAATAAGGTGATTGCTCAAATACGACCTGAAAATCTGGCATCTCGCCATGTGGCAGAGAGTGTAGGTATGAAAATAGAAGGCGAATACATAAAAACCTACCAAGGCAAGGAGATGCTTCATTATATATATGGTTGTGAAAAATAGGAGGCACCCACGTGAAAAACATCATAGTATTATACCAATCAAAATACGGGACCACTAAGCAATATGCCAAGTGGATTGCCGAAGAGCTGAATGTGTCCGCCATAGAAAGATCAGATATAAAGTCTGCTGTTCTAGATGCATACGACATTATAATTTATGGGGGCGGATTGTATGCAGGTGGGATTGCAGGTGTTGAGTCTGTGGTAAAAAACCCGTACAAGCAGCTGGTTTTGTTCACAGTTGGACTTGCCAATCCTGCTACCACCGACTATTCCAGTATTTTAAATAAAAACTTGGGCGCAGATAAATTAAAGGATATTGAAGTCTTCCATCTCCGTGGTGGAATCGACTATAAAAAGCTTGGGGTTGTTCATAAAGGCATGATGGCTATGCTTAAAAAGATGGTGGGTAAAAAATCGGTTTCAGAGCGCACTGAAGAAGATAAAGCAATGTTGGAAACCTATGGTGAAAAGGTTGATTTTATAGACAGGTCCTCTATAGCTCCCATCATTGAATACGTGCGGGCACAGTGACGACATGATTTCTGGTTTAAGCCATATCACTTTGATTGCCAAAGATTTGGAGCGAAATGCGACTTGAAGATATTGTAGACGAGTATAAGATTATTTAGAAATATATAAAATAATTAATTTTAGTAATGTGCTGTTGGGGGAATATGATGAACAATGAAGCAATTTGGAAAATCAAACCTGGGACACCCAGCCATATAGATGAATTAGAAAGACTCTACAATGACCTAAACGATCACCTTGAACTTGGAGTTAATTATCCCGGCTGGCTCAAAGGGGTCTATCCTGTCAGAGAAGATGCCAAAATAGGAATTGACGAGGAAACTCTATTTACGCTTAAAATCGGTAACAAAATCGCTGGCTCTATTATCTTAAATCATAACCAAGAAAAAGTGTACAGCGAAGTCACATGGGGATTAGAAGCGGATGAAGATCAAATAATTGTAATACATACCCTTGTTGTTCATCCTAGTTTTATGAAGCAAGGCGTTTCACTGAAGCTAATGAACTTTGCCAAAGAGTATGCCCTACAAAGTTCTGCCAAGTCAATTCGATTAGATGTTTCCATTCAAAATACACCTGCCATATCTTTATATGAAAAATGCGGGTATCAATATGTCGATACGGTTGATTTAGGTTTACCCTACGAGCACTTAAAATGGTTTAGGTTGTATGAGCTTATATTGTAAGGATACTACTATATGATTTTGAATCTAGTGAGGTAAGAGGGGTTATATGAAACGATTTATTAATGATTATAACAGGGGCGAAAAATTGTCGCTTGAAAATCGAGATGAAAAGAAGGAATACCCAATAGGCAAATGGGTAACTACGGAAGTAGGCAGCAAAAAACAAGATTTTTTAGTATCTGCCTATGTGTACGAAGATTTTGTTATGTTCTTTTATATGTATGATGTGAACCGTGATACATCTTGTGGTGAACAAAAAAGTGAGTTGCCACAATGGAAACTTCCTGTCACCCAGCGAGATCTTGCCATGTGGAGCTGTGACGAAGAGCCCTTTAGCACATTTGGTTCATATGAACTAAACCATCTGACTTCACTTGGAGGCGGATCCACCTACTGTGTGCCCAACCCGCATGAAGATGCGCCACCAGAATCCGAATGGGATGATTCTATGAAGATGTATTTTGGTGAGTATGAGTACCTTTTGAATTTGGTAAAAGAGACGGATAGAGTCCCAGAAGAATTAAAAGACAAAGAACTGGCTTTTAGGAAAGATTGTTTTGAGTTTGGCAAGCCTATTGATGAAATACATCACATTGCACTGTACCCCCATACCCATACATTTAGTACTTATTTCGTTGGCAAATCCGTTACCGTGCCAGTGGGCAAATGTGATATAAAAGTCCCCTATACTATGGCAAAAACGGGGGAGCCGAGCTATTTTATAATTAAAGAACTAGAACTTCACAATATGTTGGAAGATTTTGAGCGAGACTATGATATACTAAAGGAAAACCACGAAAAAGCAGTAAAAGATTATGAGGAAAATAAGGATGCCAATATAAGCCCGGAGGAGGAATCCAGTCTAGTTCATCGCTACAATTTACAGGGTCCTACCCAGCGGATTATGAGTCTGGAGGAGATCAGGCAATCCTACGATAAAACCATATTAATTCTATCCGTATTGATGCCTGAAGAAAACAGATCACTCAAGTTTTACAGCAATGAATATTTGGACTCACCGATTAAAAATAGCATTAGCTCGGTAGGCGTTGTCCTTCGTGTTGACAAAGCTGACGAAAGGCTAGAGGATGATCTTTACAAAACCACTTGCCATGTAGAAGGATATATGGGCGTAGCAAAGGATGAATATGAAATAACGCTCATGTCCGCTTCCGACAATTTTACAATCGCAAAAAAGCCGCTGTTTGAAATAGAATTTTAACAGGTGATTTTTAGAACCTGGTTATAGTTTTAATTGTAAAGGAGGTCCTACTTTGAGAGATGGGCTACATTATATTCAAAAATTAAGCAATGATATGGTTGCTGAGATTCAGGCTTTAGAAAAGCATTACAATCTAACAAAGAATATATTCTTCAAAATAGACCCGCAAGCCCTGGTTGGGGATTGTGAACAAGTAAGCCATATCTTATATCGCGAAGAAGATGATTTGAAGGGGTATGCCTGCCTAAACTGTTTTAATGGTGAAGAGATGGAATGCACGGTAATCATTGAAGATGATGAAGTCGTTTTTCTTAAAATATATGATTTGATTTTACAAAAGGCGAAAGAGCTAAAAGCAAAAAAACTGTTGCTTATTATCGACACAAATAATGGGTTTTTAGCCGGAATTGTTAAAAAATTGAGGTTTACACTTTCATTTGCAGAGTATCGCATGAATTTTGATGAGACCAAATTTAATTTTCACGAAAATAATGATATTGATTTGCAAAGTGCCACTGAAAACGACATAGAGTTCATGGCGCAGCTAGATCAGGTTAGCTTTGGCAACTCTCTTGAGATAGAGGGAATCAAAGGCATGCTCCGCCTTGATCTAAAGAACACCAAAATAGCCAAGTTAAACGGTGGGTTAATAGGAAAAATTAGAATTGACCATGTTGATGGAGTCGTAGGCATATATGGGTTTGTTGTTGACCCCAAAAGGCGTGGGCAAGGTTTAGGAAGAAAAATCTTGATTTCTACCATCAGAGAGATTTTGGACAGTGATTTTAAAAAGCTATATCTTGAGGTATAAACTGAAAACCTAGTGGCTTTGCGTTTATACGAGTCTGTTGGATTCTACGTGCAAACCACATTTGATTATTATGAGCGTGAATTGTAGGTGACCGCCTGGTGTAAGTACTTTTATTGTGCA
>JAVBKP010000016.1:0-51179 GCA_031553975.1 Anaerovoracaceae bacterium
AACCTCCATATATAAATAAAGGATTATAATCTGTACCAGGGGTTTCTGCTACAGCAAAAGAAAGAGCGTTGGCCACGCTATTGGCATCTCCAACCACAAAAGTATCAAAAGTATATTTTGGATTTAGACTGCTTTCATCTTTGTTGGACTCTTGAAAACTTTTTTCCTCTTTTTTTGATTCTACTCTTTTTTTAGGTATATAATTTTCACCTTCACTTAGCATTATTCTTAATTCCAGCGTTCGACCAAAATTTTCGGCAATCCTTTTTTCTACAATTTCTCTATATCTGCCTTCAAGAACATTTTTACCTTGATCGATAAAAGTGGTAAAATATATTAAATTATTTTCATAATCAATAGATTCAAAAACAAGTGGCTCCATCCAGGTATTATAAGTAACACCTGTTACATCGGCTTCTAAAAATCCAAGTGTTTTGTGCCATAATTCTAGTTCTCTCTCATTCGCCATTTATATATCTCCGATTCATTTGCAATAAAAAACGTATATATATATTACATAAAATCTTATCCACAAGCAAGAACTAAATAAAAAATTGTGGATAAAGTTTTATCCATGTTATAAACACCATGTGTATAAAACTTATACATTTATTAACAAAGTGATTGACATGCTTTATTTATAAATGTATAATCTATAGGCATGCTAAAATGAAAAGACTAGCTTGGTGATAGACGCGGGAAAAAGTTTTAGCAACCAAAAGATAATTATAATTAGATAAAAGGAAGGAGACCTTTACCATGAAACAAACATACCAACCTAAGGTAAGACAAAGAAAAAAAGAGCACGGTTTTAGAAAAAGAATGAAAACTGCCAATGGTAGAAATGTTCTTAAAAGAAGAAGACTAAGAGGCAGAAAGAAATTATCAGCTTAGAGGACCGCATACGTGGTCTTTTTCTTCATTACTAAAAGAAGAAGGTAATTTAATTTTGCTTAAACCAACAGTACTTAGAAGAGATAAAGATTTTTCTTCTATATATAATAAAGGAAAATCTGTAGGAGATAGATTTATTGTCCTCTTTTTTAAAAAAAATAATTTAGAATATAGCAGAACTGCTTTTTTAGCAAGTAAAAAAGTGGGAAACGCCGTGAAAAGAAATAGAGCACGACGCCTGATGAAGGAATGTTATAAAAAAATAGAAGACAAGCTTCCTATTGGATATGACTTTATTATAATTTCGAGAAACACCATAAACGATGCTCATCTTTTAGATGTTCAAAAGTCTATGCATTCAGCTTTTAGGAGAGGAAAGGTTCTCGGTGATAATAATAAGAAAAATATTGATAGTAATCATTAAATCTTACCAAAAAATAATATCACCAATGTTCCCAGGAAAATGTAGATTTTATCCTACATGCTCTTCCTATGCTATTATGGCTATAGAAAAATATGGTGTTTTTAAAGGGTTATATTTGGGAACTAGGAGAATTCTAAAATGTCATCCCTTCCATCCGGGAGGATATGACCCACTTCCCTAATAGTTGGGGTCCCCTCAAATAAGTTGTAGGGTAAAAAGAAACGGAGATTATTTAAATGACGGCATTGATAGCAAAGCCTATGGGGCAGTTGTTATTCTTAATTTATCAGCTAGTTGATAATTATGGTATCACTTTAGTTATATTTACAATAATAGTAAGAGCTTTACTATTTCCACTATATGCAGATCAAATGAAGCATTCTAGCAAACTTCAAGAAGTTCAGCCTAAGATGCAAGAGCTTCAAAAAAAATATGCAAATGATAAAGAAACGCTAAATATTAAAATGATGGAATTATATAAAGAAGAAAAAGTTAACCCAGCACGTGGTTGTCTTCCGATGCTTATTCAATTCCCGATTATTATAGGACTATTTGCGTTGCTTCGCAATCCCACAACATACATAACAGACCCTTCAATGCTTCAAGCAGTACACGAAAGTTTTCTTTGGGTTATGGATTTAAGCCAACCTGATTTGTGGGTACTACCAATAGCAGCGGGTGTGGCTACATACTTCTCTTTCGTTTTGAATTCAAGTAGTGCAATAGATAATCCAACAGCAAACAATCCTACAATGAAAATGATGAAGTATTTTTTCCCAGTTATGATTGTATGGTGGGGAAGATCTTTCCCGGCAGGTCTTACAATCTATTGGTTTGTTGGAACTCTAATTCAAGTATTCCAAACAATAGGATTAAAGAAATACAACAAAATGAAGGCAGCTAAAAAACAAGCTAACGCTTAGTATATATACCTCGGAGGTAGACATGAATTTTTCTGAAAAAATGGGAAAAAATGTGGAAGAAGCAGTAGCTCTTGCACTGGAAGATTTAAAAGTTACCATTGACCAAGTAAACGTTGAAGTTATAGAGGAACCTAGCAAAGGATTTTTAGGAATAGGATCAAAATTTGCTAGAGTAAAAGTAACAATAAGAGATGGATCTGAAGATCTTGAAAAGGCAACAAATTTCATTAAGGAACTTGTATCTAAAATGAATTTAGATGTAACAGTGACTTCTGAAGAAAAAGAAGAAGTAGTATACATTAACGTAGAAGGAAAAGACACTGGTACAGTTATCGGAAAAAGAGGTCAGACTCTCGATTCTATTCAATATTTAGCAAATCTTGCTGTTAATAGAGGAAGAACAAAATATAGTAGAATAGTAATCAATGCTGAAGGCTATAGGGAAAAAAGAGAAAAAACATTGGTACAATTAGCAGAAAGACTTGGTCAAAAAGTGATTAAGTCTGGAAAAAGCGTCAGATTGGAGCCAATGAATCCATATGAAAGAAAGGTAATTCATGCAACGCTCCAACAATATGAAAATCTTGTGACCAAAAGCGAAGGTGAAGAGCCGTATAGAAGAATTATAATCGGTTTACAAAAATAAAATAAAGTGCATACAGGCAGAGCCGGTATGCACTTTTTTAAAGGTGTGATGATGGAAGATACAATCGTAGCCATAGCCACAGCTCTAGGCGAAGGTGGCATAGGTATTGTGAGAATAAGTGGAGAAAAATCCAAAGATATATTGAAAAAAATATTTAAACCTGTCAACGCTAAGGGTGATTTTGATATGTCTCTTTCTGGTAGAAAAATGATATATGGTCATGTAATTAACCATGAACAGGTGATAGATGAAGCTATGGCTGTATTCATGGCGGCGCCAAAGACATATACCACAGAAGATGTGGTGGAGATTTATTGTCATGGAAGTGTGGTGGCTTTAAAGAAAACTTTGGAGCTAGCTTTGAATCATGGAGCAAGGCTCGCTGAGCGTGGAGAATTCACTAAGCGAGCTTTTTTGAATGGTCGTTTAGATTTATCTCAAGCAGAGGCTGTTATAGATTTGATTAAGGCAAAGACAAATAAAACCTTTGATGTGGCTATGTCACAACTGGAAGGAGCACTTTCATTAGAAATAAAATTCATTAGGAAAGAGTTGATGGATACACTGGTAGATATTACGGTTAACCTAGATTATCCTGATGAAGATATAGAAGAACTGACTTATGACAAATTGAGTAATAGCCTAGCTGTCATACATGAGAAGATTATGAAGCTAAAAGATACATCCTCTAAGGGTAAAATAATAAGAGATGGTCTAAATACAGCGATTATAGGAAAACCAAATGTTGGAAAGTCATCACTGATGAATGCGCTACTCAAAGAACAACGCGCTATTGTTACGGATATTGCAGGAACCACTAGGGACACCATTGAAGAGATAATAGATATAAATGGTATTCCTGTAAAAATAGTAGATACTGCTGGGATTAGAGAGACTGACGATAAAGTGGAGATCATCGGTATAGAAAAAGCAAAAAAATCTTTTAATGAAGCTGACCTGGTTATATTTATACTTGATGCTGCTAAACCTCTCAGCAAAGAAGATATGGATATTTTTGAATATCTAAATCCAGAAAAATCCATTGTTTTATTAAATAAAATAGATATGGGTGCGGTCATTGATAAGATGAAGGTTGAAAGTATTAAATTGGGTGTAAAGGTCATAGAGACTTCATTGATCAATAGCCAAGGTGTTACTTTGTTAGAAGATGCCATAACTTCAATGGTATACAATGGACAGGTATCCAATGATCACCAAGTATTAATTACCAATGCAAGGCATGTTGACCTTATACAAAAGAGCAGTGAATCTATGATTGATGCCATGGCTGCTACTTCAAGAAAAGAAGCATTGGATTTTATTGAAGTAGATGTTAAGCGAACTTTTGAACTACTTGGTGAAATCATAGGTGAGACCATAAGTGATGATATTATAGACGAAGTATTTGCTAGATTTTGTCTTGGAAAATAATTTGAGGAGAAAAAATGACTAAAATGATTTTGGATACATATGATGTAATCGTAATAGGAGCGGGTCATGCTGGCTGTGAAGCGGGACTTGCTACTGCCCGCATGGGATTGAAAAGCCTTATGCTATCTATAAATCTTGAATCAATTGCCATGATGGCCTGCAACCCTTCTATTGGGGGGACCGGTAAAGGGCATTTGGTGAAAGAGATTGATGCCCTTGGTGGAGAAATGGGTATTAATATTGATAAGACATTTATCCAGAGCCGTATGCTCAATACGGCCAAAGGTCCCGCCGTCCACTCCCTCCGTGCCCAAGCAGATAAGACAGCATACCATGTGGAAATGAAAAAAGTTTTGGAAAACACTCAAAATTTGAACATTCGTCAAGGAGAAGTAGTAGATATTTTTTTTCGTGAAGATGGTTCTGTAGGTGGTGTGATTTTAAGTTCAGGCGCCGCCTTTGCATGTAAAGCTATTATTTTAGCCACTGGTACATACCTAAATGGTAAAATATTTATTGGTGATACTGTAACGGTGGGGGGACCTAATGGTCTTGCTTGTTCTACTGTTTTGGCTGACAAACTCAAAAAGTACGGATTGGTTACACGTAGATTCAAAACAGGTACCCCTGCTCGTGTAGATGGGAAGACTCTTGATTATACAAAAATGACAATACAGCCAGGTGATGAGAAAACTGTTCCTTTTTCTTTTATGAATGATAGGTTAGAGATTAAACAAGTTCCTTGCTGGCTAACATATACCAACCAAAATACACATACTGTGATTCGTGAAAATCTGCACCGTTCTGCTATGTTTAGTGGTAATATTGAAGGTGTAGGGCCTAGATACTGCCCTTCCATTGAAGACAAAGTGAATCGCTTTGCCGATAAAGAAAGACACCAGACCTTTATAGAACCAGAGGGTTTGCATACAGATGAAATGTATATTCAAGGTATGTCTTCTAGTCTGCCCGAAGACGTGCAAATGGCTTTTTATAGAACTATTGCAGGATTGGAAAATGCTAAGATCGTCCGTCCTGCATATGCCATAGAATACGATAGTATAGATCCTTTGGAGCTGAAACTTACCTTGGAGCATAAAAAAATAACAGGGCTTTATTGCGCGGGACAGTTCAATGGGTCTTCTGGGTACGAAGAAGCCGCCGCCCAAGGTTTGATGGCTGGGATCAACGCAGCATTGAAAATAAATGAGCAGGAACCTTTCATATTGGATAGGTCAGAGGCATACATTGGTGTATTAATCGACGACCTTGTGACAAAAGGAACCAATGAACCATATAGAATAATGACATCTAGATCTGAATATAGATTGGTATTAAGACAAGACAATGCAGATACCCGTTTGACTAAAAAATCTTATGAAATAGGACTTGCCACAAAAGAAAGATATGACAAATATTTAACAAACAAAGCGGCTGTGGAGGCAGAACTTCAACGACTAGGGGAGGTGACAGTAGGATCTAAACAAGCAAATGACTTTCTTGAAAGCAAAGAAAGCGCTATTATATACAATAGGCTAAGTATAGCAGAATTATTAAAAAGACCTGAGTTGACCTATGAGATGCTAGCAGAATTAGATCCTGCTCGTCCCGCTCTTCCCACCCATGCTGTCGAACAGGTAGAGATAGAAATTAAATATGCAGGATATATCGCCAAACAACTTGATCAAATAGAAAGATTTTCCAAACTAGAAAATAAAAAACTAGAAGAAAATTTAAATTATGATGCCATAGATGGACTTAGAATAGAGGCAAGGCAAAAACTAAAGAAGTTAAAGCCCTTGTCTGTAGGTCAGGCTTCCCGCATATCCGGCGTCTCGCCCGCTGATATTAATGTATTACTGATATATTTAGAAAAAATTCGCAGATTAAATAAATCAATGTAAAAAAATCAATATAAAAAAATATAATAGTTGCACTTACAAAAAAACTTGATTATAATAGAACATGTAATTATATTGTATTTTTAAAATACAAAAGTGAGCTTATAGGAGGTTGATTTTATGAGCAATAACAACAAAGAGAATTTTAATCGCGATTTGAAAAATCGCCACATTCAGATGATCGCCATCGGATGTGCAATTGGAACAGGACTCTTCTACGGATCCGCTAGGTCCATATCTAAAGCAGGGCCATCTATTATTTTGGCTTTTGCAGTGATGGGCTGTCTTCTTTACTTCGTAATGCGCGCCCTTGCTGAAATGACTGTTCATGAGCCAGTGGCTGGATCGTTCTCGTATTTTGCTAATAAGTATGTTTCTCCGTATCTAGGATTTATGTCTGGATGGAACTACTGGTTTAACTACATAGCTGTATGTCTAGTAGAGCTTTCTATCGTAGGACTTTACATGAAGAGCTTTGAATTCATGGCAGATGTTCCGTTTTGGCTTATCTCGCTGATTTTCTGGGCTGTGTTCATGTTCCTCAATTTCATGCCAGTTAAGAACTACGGTGAGATTGAGTTCTGGTTCACAATTATTAAAGTTTCAACAATCGTACTTATGATTGTATTTGGATTCTGGCTAGTTTTCTTTGGGTTTGGAGATACGCCAGCAGTTGGATTCAAAAATCTTACAGCACACGGCGGATTTTTCCCTAATGGTATTTCTGGATTTGTATTCGGATTTGTAATGGTTGCTTTCTCTTTCGGTGGTATCGAACTATTTGCTATGACCGCTGCTGAGGCACAAGACCCTCAAAAAACATTACCTAAGGCTGTAAACAATATTATTTGGCGTATTCTAATTTTCTATGTATTTACAATGATTATTATCATAGCCCTTACACCTTGGAATACAATTGATGGGAACTCAAGTCCATTCGTGCAAGTATTTAATAGCTTTGGATTTAAAGCAGCGGCTATATTTATTAATATAGTAGTAATCACAGCCTGCCTATCAGCTCTTAACAGTGCCCTATATGCAAGTGCGCGTATGATGTACTCTTTAGCAGAGCAAGGCATTGCACCAAAAGTATTTGCTAAGACAAACAAGAACAAGATTCCAGTGCCAGCTGTTCTTCTTTCTTCTGCTTTAACATTAGTTGTAGTTGCACTTAACTACATAACTTCAAAAGATGGAGCGCCTATTAGTAACGTATTCTTATGGTGCGCAGGTCTTGCTACAGCAGCAATCGTAGTTAACTGGACGCTTATTATGGTTATTCAAATAGCGTTCCGTAAGAAAATGGATGCGGACGGTGTAAAACTTTCGTACAAACTTCCTTTATACCCATACATCAACTATGTTGCCATTGCGTGCTTCATTGGACTAATTGCACTAATGTTCACAAAAGAAGTCGGTATGATTCACGATGTACTGGTAGTAGGTATATGGTTTATATTCCTTAATATTGCTTGGTTTGTAAAAAAAGCAAGAGATAAAAAGTAAAAATTGTAACAACTAATTTATATGAATGCAAAAGGGGACCTGAGAAGGTCTCCTTTTCATAGGGTAAACAAAATGAGTAATTTTTTTCAAGATGTATACAAAATTGTAGGGCAAATCCCACAGGGCAAGGTTATGTCCTATGGACAAATAGCCAGAATCCTTGGGATGCCACGAGGTGCAAGACAAGTAGGTTGGGCCATGAGAGTTTGCCCTGAAGAGACCCCTTGGCAACGGGTGGTTATGGTAGATGGAAGTATTGCAGGAGGACAATACGCTGATATACGAAGAGCCATGCTCATAGAAGAAGGCGTGATTTTCCGCAAAGATGGCAAAGTAGACATGAAAAAATGCCAATATGAAGGGGAGATAATGCAATAAAAAAGCGATTTCGTATTGAAATCGCTTAGGTTGTATTATTTACTTACGTGGTCTTTACCGAAGTTATTCATGATATTGGTAACTTCCTCAATGTGCTCTGGTTTCAAACATGCTATCATTTTTGGAACTACACCTTGCATTGCTTCCGCTGAGAATGTGCCGTTGTTTTGCATTGCAAAACACTCTTCTAATAAGGCTTTTGTCTCATCTTTTTTTTCGTCTTGCGCTCTTTCCATGAAAAAGTTAAGAAACTGCTCTTGTCCTGGATTCATTATATACCTCCTCTTTAGTATTATAAAATGTGTTGAAAGTCAACACATAAAGTATATCATAAAGTATATTTTCGTAAAATAGCAAATTTTAGGCACCAGCAATGGTAACATCTTTCATTAAAACTGTTTTTGGACCTACATAATTATCATATTGAATGGTTTCAATGGACAATCGCATATTGCTTTGTACATTCTTAATATTTCCGGATATTGAACCACCAGTGACAGGGGTTATTTTCTCACCATCAAAGTAGAATCCTAGACGAATTTCGCTACCAAAATCTCCAGTGACCGAATCCATTTGAAAATCAGAGAAAGAAAGCAATTCTAGATACGGTTTTTCAAGCATTTTTCCCCTTTTCATGGTACCGCCATCAATAATAAAGTTTTCAATACTTCCTGTAGGTTTTATGCCTAGGTAGCTTGAAAATCTTGTATTCCCAAAATACTGTAGCAATTTGCCTTGAGAGATCACTTCTACTTTTTCCAATGGCAGCCCATCTTGGTCATAAGGACATGAATGTGTAGACCCAGCAAGATATGGGTCTAATGTCATATGAATCCTATCACCTTTGGCATCACCTTGGAGATGGTCACCAACTTTAAAGGTGGACATTTTCGTATATACACTGGAGGCGTTGGCGTTAGCATAATAATAAGAAAAAAATTCTTTTAAACATTCACCAGAGAGTAAGACATTGATGCCATCTATGGCTTTTGTTGGAATAGCCTTTGGTTTGTTTTCGGCAATGATAAATAATTCTTTTATGTGCTCTTGCAACAATTCTGCCTTGCCATTTGCCATTGTATAGGCTGTGGTAACTTCTATCTCTTTGGACTCTTTCCAGTTGACAGCTGTTTCAAAGTTTGTAGAGTAGTAGCGGTAAGACACATCAACATCCAATGAATTTAAAATACGTATGTCATTTTGACAAATAAAAAATTCACTGTAGCTCAAATATCCATTTTCATGACAATCCTCTGCATAAACCGCATTTTTTAAATCTGCTAATGTCTTATACATGTTTTGAGATGGGTTTTGTTTACTAAATGCAAGGGGCATAGTGAAGTCTGCTAGCTCTTTTGGATTCACCAAAGGATAAGTCTTGTTTTTCACAAATCCTGCGGCATGAACTGCTTCAGCTATTCCAGATTTTATTTCTTCCATGGTTGCTGCCGGGTGTATTTCTGTCTGGAAGGAACCACGATATTCATTACCATCTTGTGAAAATGCTTTATAGACAGTTACGTATGTATGTACGGAGTCTACGCATCGATTGATTTCCGATTCTTTTTTCACAAAGTAACTCTCAATACGTGATAGCCCATGTTCTACAATTTTGTAGTCCACATCCTGATATGTTTTTAATATTTCAATTAACTTATCTATCATTATCCTAACCTCGCTCTTGTCTTAATATAGGAGCCGCCACTAGAAACTTTAGCAAATTCTTTATAGCCTTTGCCACAAGATCCTGAACCGCTAAGCTGTATCCCGTCTGAAACCATACCAATTGATTTAAGTACATCAGGCACATAACCTGTCATGATTACAGGAGCAATAATACGATCTGTCAGTTTTCCGTCTTTTATCTCTATGGCGGAGGTAAACATACACTGTATGCCCCAATCTTTTGGATCCTCCATGCCGCTAGTAGCACTTTTAATGTAATAGCCGTGGGAGATGGAAGCAATCATATCCTCTAGTTTATCTTTGCCTGCTTCAAAGAACGTATTTGTCATCCTTGTATAGACTTTGTGTTCAAAAGATTCACGTCTGCCATTGCCAGTAGGGATAGTCCCTAGCTTTAAAGCAGACAGCAGATCAGAAATACCAGCTTTTAGAATGCCGTTTTCAATAACAACAGTATCACCTGCTAGATTTCCTTCATCGTCAAACATATAGGAGGCTACATTCTCTGCGGATTTGGCTCCGTCTCTCATGGTGATAAGAGAAGAGGCAACAGGCTTATCCATGTATTCCACTGCCTTCGCACGTTCTTTAACAAACATATCTAATTCGACACCGTGACCAAAGGCTTCATGAACAATCATCCCCGTAGCGTCGGGATGGCAAATGATGTCGTATTCTCCAGGAACCATGGCTTCTGCATCAAGAAGGGCCTCTGCCTCTTTGACTACGATTTCTATATTGTTTTCTAGTTCATCTAAAATCTCAAGTCCCTTTAGACCAGAGAAGGTTTCATAAGAATCCCTCGTCTCCTCACCACGTCTCACAAGGGCATAGATAAATGCTTCTGACCAAATATAAGACTGCTCCAAATCTTTTTTATCAGAAATAAACACCCTCGAAACCTGCACAGTACTAAATCGCGTAATGAACTCAATTAAATGAGAAGAATACTTGCTTGCTGATTTTTGCAGGGAAGACAATTTTTCTAACTTTTTTTCTGGACTTAGGGCATCTGGGAGAATAGCCACAGTGCCTAAAAAACTCCTCGTAACCAACTCTTCGCTGAATAATGGATAGTTGATATGATTGTCTGTAGAAATAGAAGCTAAGTCAAAATTTTCACAAACCTTATTGACGATTGTATCGATGGAATTAGGGATTTGATTAAATGAATATTCGTAGTAACGCCCTGATTTGTATACACGAACCACAAAACCACGCTCTACCCATCTAGAATCAGCGATAGATGCACCTGTACTTTGGACAAGATAGGTTTTCCCTGTTTGATCTGTGCCAAGTATGGAAGCATACTCGAACTTTTCTTTTAAAGCCTTCACTAGTTCTTTCATAAAAGGCTTGCTTGATATTAAAAACTGGGGAATTTTTACTTTTTCCATTGGGTAAGACCTCCTTTTCAAATTAGTTAAATTGTAGCATATAAACCAGTAAGAGTACATCATATGCCCTTACTTTTCTTGATTTGTAGTTATCTTAAAATTTCTATTGACAAATCCTTGTAATAGTTCTATTATATAATAGTTACATAACAGAACTATTACAGAAGATAAATATTATATTGGATAAGTATTAATTTTAGTAATAGTTCAAAATATAAGCTCTTTCAATGAGGGGCAATAGGACGAATGGAGGGGAAAATGAATAGAGAAGAGATGATTCAAGACATCTTTTATAAATTACCACATACATTTAGGCGTATGTCGGCTAAGATAAGACCGCCATCAGGTGGGAAAAAACAGACATTCATGTTACTTCATGCAATAAGTCATAACGACAATAAACCTATGAGTTTTTATAGTGATTTTCTAATGATACCCAAATCCAATTTGAGTGTTGCATCAGATCAGCTCATTGCCGAAGGTTTGATTGAACGTGTATCAACCATTGAGGATAGGCGGGTAATTTGCCTTAGGATCACGGAGAGTGGAAAAAACTATATGCGGGAATGCCAAAATCAAATGATTCGCAATACCAGTGATCAGCTTTCGGTGTTAAGTGATGGAGATATTGAAGAACTGCATGGACATGTGTTGGGTATAGTTGGCGTATTAGAGAAGATTTATGCCGAAGAAAAGTCGGTACAAAATTGACAATATTTGCAAGACAGGAGATGAAATAATTAATGACAAGACTTTTTTCTTATATGGAGCCGTATTTACTCATGCTTGTAGCTGCCATTGTACTACTATTTGGCCAAGCGACATGCGACCTTGCCTTGCCAGATTATATGGGAGATATGGTAAATAAAGGGATAGCCGTGGGAGATAGCGGTTATATTTTGCAAGTGGGAGGAAAGATGCTTGCAGTGTCATTGTTTGGCGGGATTTGCAGCATTGCAGTAGGATTTTTGAGTGCCAGGATTGCTGCTGGAATGTGCAGAAGTCTTAGGGCGGATGTGTTTAAAAAAGTGGAGAGTTTTTCAAACAGCGAATTTGACAAGTTTTCTACATCTTCGCTTATTACTAGAACCACAAATGATATTACTCAGATTCAGACCCTCATAGGTATGATGGTTAGAATGATATTTTATGCGCCGATCCTAGGTATTGGAGGCTTTATTCATGCAATGGCTACAGATAGATCCATGTCGTGGATTATTCTATTGGCGGTGTCCTTGCTAATTTGCTTAATCATGTTTATGCTTTTAGTGGCTATGCCTAAGTTTAAAATAGTACAGTCACTTGTGGATAAACTAAATTTGGTGGTGCGAGAAAACCTAGACGGAATGCTAGTAATCAGGGCCTTTAATACACAGAAATTTGAAGAAAACAGGTTTGATAAAGCCAATCGCAATCTGACTGATACCAATCTGTTTATAAACAGAGTTATGTCTGCTATGATGCCAATCATGATGCTGATTATGAACCTTATAACTGTACTAATCATATGGGTAGGGTCAAATCAAGTAGCAGGATTTAACATGCAAGTTGGAGATATGATGGCATACATGCAGTATGTAATGCAGATTTTGATGGCATTTCTCATGATGTCTATGATGTTCATTATGATTCCAAGGGCATCTGTATCAGCAAATCGTATTGCTGATGTTCTAGAAACTAAATCTTCTATTAGAAATAAAAAAGATGCAGTTGACCATAAGGAAGCACTTAAAGGCAGTGTTCATTTTGAAAATGTTTGTTTTTCATACCCAAATGCCGAGGACGATGTACTGCACAACATTGAATTTACTGCCAATCCAGGTGAAACTACAGCATTTATCGGATCTACAGGTAGTGGCAAATCTAGTATTGTAAACCTTATTCCAAGGTTTTATGATGTGACATCAGGAAGGGTGCTGATTGACGGCATTGATGTACGAGACCTGAAATTGCAAGACCTTAGACATAACATCGGATATGTGCCGCAAAAGGGTATTCTTTTTTCAGGAAGCATACAGAGCAACCTTGCTTATGCAGACAGCCATGCTAGCGAAGAAGAGGTTTGGAAAGCGGCAGAGATTGCCCAAGCAACAGAGTTCATAAATGCTAAGCCTGATAAGCTGAATACAGAAATATCCCAAGGAGGAACCAACGTGTCGGGTGGTCAAAAGCAAAGGCTTTCTATTGGAAGAGCATTACTGAAAAAACCGCAGATATACATATTTGACGATAGTTTTTCAGCTTTGGATTTTAAAACAGATGCGGCACTGCGGGGTGCCCTCAAAAAAGAAACAGGTGGTAGTACAGTGCTACTTGTTACACAAAGAATAAGTACAGCGATGACAGCAGAGCAAATTATCGTTTTAGATAAAGGAAGAATTGTTGGAAAAGGTACCCATGCTGAGTTGCTAAAAAACAATGAAATATATAAAGAGATCGCTTTATCTCAATTGAGTGAGGAGGATCTTGCATCATGAGTGAACAAAATAAAAAAGAAAAGCCAAAAAATGGACCAGGTGGTGGCGGCCCAATGGGTGGCATGATGCGTGGTGGCGAAAAATCAAAAGATTTTAAAGGCACTATGCTGACGTTACTAGAATATATTTCCGAGTTCAAAGTGAGAATTGCCGTAGTTATTTTATTTGCCATTTTCTCAACGGTATTCAATATTGTTGGGCCAAAGATACTAGGCAAGGTGACCACAAAGCTTTTTGAAGGAATCATTGCGTATGCCGCAGGACTTGGCCTACTCACGGACTTTGTATATATTGGCAGGTTGTTGGCAATTCTCGTGGTACTATATGCAATTTCATCCCTTTTTTCTTATATACAAGGTTTCGTAATGGCCGGTGTGGCTATGAAGATTACCTATCGATTCCGAAAAGATATATCAGAGAAAATGAATAGACTTCCGCTACGGTATTTTGATACGAGAACACACGGAGAAGTGCTTTCAAGGATTACAAATGATGTTGACACAGTGAGTCAAACTTTGAACCAGAGTATGACCCAGATTATCACCTCGGTGACTATGGTACTAGGCGTGCTGATCATGATGCTTTCCATCAACTGGCTCATGACATTGGTAGCACTTATGATTATACCAGTATCAATGATGTTTATTGTGCTTATTGTAAAGCAATCCCAAAAGTTCTTTAAAACACAACAAAAATATTTGGGGCATATTAACGGTCACGTAGAGGAAACGTATTCTGGGCACAACGTAGTGCAAGTATTTAACAGAGAAGAAGAGACTGTCAAAACATTTAATGAGTTCAATGATGAGTTGTATAAATCTGGCTGGAAGTCACAGTTTTTATCAGGATTGATGATGCCAATCATGATGTTTGTTGGAAATCTGGGATATGTAGCAGTTTGTATCCTTGGTGGATACTTGGCTGTAAAAAAAGTAATTGATGTTGGAGATATTCAGGCATTTATCCAATATGTACGTTCCTTCACCCAACCTATTTCGCAGCTAGCCAATATCTCTAACATTCTTCAATCTACAGCGGCAGCAGCCGAAAGAGTATTTGAATTCTTAGATGAAGAAGAAGAGACCCTAGAAAACAACGTGGCTGTGGACCTAGATAAAATCAAAGGAAAAGTAGAATTTAAAAACGTCCAATTTGGCTATAGTGAAGATAAAACTATTATCAACAACTTCTCTAATATTGTGAAACCTGGTCAAAAAGTTGCCATTGTTGGTCCAACAGGAGCAGGAAAAAGTACTATTATGAAGCTACTTATGAGGTTCTACGATATCAATAAAGGCGAAATCTTGGTAGATGGATATAATATCAATGACATTAGTAGAAATGATCTTCGCAGTATGTTTGGTATGGTTTTACAAGATACTTGGCTTTACAATGCTAGCATCATGGACAATATAAAGTATGGAAACTTTGACAAGAGCGACGAAGAGGTTATTGAAGCAGCAAAAGCCGCCCATTGTGATGAATTCATCCATGTATTGCCAAATGGCTACAATATGATGATTAACGAGGAAGCAAACAATATTTCTCAAGGTCAAAAGCAGCTTCTGACAATTGCAAGGAGTTTTCTAGCAGACCCGCCAATCCTTATTTTGGATGAGGCAACAAGTTCAGTAGATACCCGTACAGAAGTGCTAATTCAAAAGGCAATGGAAAATCTATTGAAGGGCAGAACAAGCTTTGTTATCGCCCATAGGCTCTCCACTATACGGGATGCCGATGTGATTTTGGTCATGAAGGATGGAGATATTATCGAGCAAGGAAATCACGTAGAGCTTCTAGCCCGTGGTGGATTCTATGCAGACTTATATCAAAGTCAATTCTCGGAAGGCGAAGAGTAGAAAATATGCGCATGCCAAATTAATAAAAGAAAGCACTATAAAATCGGTTATAAATAAATAGGAGTGGAAAAAAATGGAAGAAAATAAAAAACTGAAAAAAGAAGAGAAAAAGAAAGCAAAACAGGAAAAACTAGACAATATGGAGCCTGAAGCTAGGGCGCGTCACAAAAAAATAAAGGGGATTATGTCCATCGTGTTGCTTGTGGTTGTGTTCGTAGGATGTGGCGTGGGGTATTACTACTACAGTCAGGGCACCAATTATTTTGTCACAGACAATGCAAAGGTGACAGCCAAAATGTATTCTGTCATGCCGATTAAAGCAGGAGAATTAAAAGAATGGACCGTATCACTTGGAGATGTAGTGAAAAAGGACCAAGTCTTAGGAAGACAAGACATTTTGCCATATATCACAGCCCCGATTGATGGTGTTGTTGTTAAAAACGATGGCAATGTAGGGCAAACGGTAGCGCCAACAAATCCGGTGGCAATTGTTGCGGATACCAACAATATGTACATAGGTGTCAACATAGAAGAGACTGATATTATCAAGATTAAGCTAGGTCAAAGTGTAGATGTAACTGTTGATGCTTATGGAAACAAAGATTTTAAGGGTACAATTACAGAAGTCGCCCAAGCGACCCAGACATACTTTGCAGGGGTGAGTAGCTTTAGCACAAGCGGTACATATTCAAAAGTTACCCAGCTGATTCCTGTTAGAGTAGATATTGAGAATCCAGAAAACTTACCATTGACATTTGGTATGAATGCAACAGTGAAAATTCATATAAATGAAAAAGGCAATCTCCAAGCATCCGAGGGTGATAAGCCAAAAACCATAGAAAATGATACATATCAGACCAGCATTGAAGCAAAAACACAAATGAAAGTGACACCGAATATTGCTGGCAAAGTTATGTCTGTTAATGTAACTGAAGGTCAAAACGTAAAAGAAGGGGATGTACTCTTTACTTTAGATCAAACAGATTTGTCACTCCAAGTAAGACAGGCGCAGGCTGCTTATAATACGGCATCTGTGGCATACAACAACAGCCAAACATCTTATAGCAGTCAATCTAACATCATACCAGCGCAAGTGGCACTAGATGATGCAAAAGTGGCATATGAACAAGCGAAGACACTGTTTGCCGCAGGCGGTACATCACAAAATGCGCTGGACAATGCAAAGAGCAGAGTAGAGACAGCTGAGGCACAATTAAAAACGGCTTCCACTGCATCAAAAGGTGGTGCTGATTCAGCAAGAGCGCAGCTTGCAAGTGCAAAGGCTGCATTAGACCTTGCTGTAGAGCGAAAAAACAATGGCGTGGTGAAAGCGCCTATGACAGGGCAGGTGCTTTCTTGCAGTATTGTTGCAGGAGATGTAGTCTCACAACAGATGCCACCAATTGTATTGTACGATCCATTGGCAGTGGTACTTAAAATACGCGTACCTGAAACAGATATTGCAAAAATAGTTGTAGGAAACACGGCGCAAATCACTTTGCAGGCCACTGGAGATACCTTCACAGGCAAGATAGCAAAAATCGCGCCGCAGGTAGATGCCAGCACAGGTACCTTTACCGTAGAAGTAGAGGCCTCCAATGATAGTGGAAAACTGAGAGTGGGAATGTCTGCCGATGTCAAACTCACAAAATAACAACTAAAATTAACATATAGATAAATGGTTGGGAGCGTTAAAGTTTCTGACCATTTTATTTTTTGACTTTTCATATGCCATTACTTTTCTTGATTTGTATCCATGTAACGTATATACTAATGAGCAAAGAGAAGAAATATAAAGTAGGGGAATGATGAAAAGAAAAAGATTTGTTTTACTAATTATGACTTTGGTTGCTTTATCAGTGTTTTTGATATGGCAAAACAACGATATCGTCATAACAGATATTAAATACACCAATGCTAGGGTACCAGAGGCATTTGATGGGTTTAAAATAGTGCAGGTTTCAGACTTGCACAATACGGAATTTGGCAAGAACCATAAAAGGTTTATTGAAAATATAAAAATTTGCAATCCAGATATTATTATTGTCACAGGGGACATTGTGGATCGAAGACGTTATGATATTGATGTAGCGGAAAATTTTATAAGATTGGCAAAAGAAATTGCACCTGTGTATTATGTTTCTGGCAACCATGAGGCTTGGTCTGGCAAATACCACGAGGTGATACAAAGACTTTCTGCCACGGGAATAACTTTGCTAGAGGACGATTCTGTGAATATTGTTAGGTATGATCAAGAAATAAGCATATTGGGATTATCAGATCCAGCTACGTATATAAGTCAGGACAAAAAAACGTCTGATTATCTGACATTAGGGGATAATCTAAGTAAAATATCTCAAGAGAATAGTTTTAAAGTCTTACTTTCTCACAGACCAGAGTTGATTGATATTTATAGTAAGTATAAAGTTGACTTGGTTTTTTCTGGACATGCCCATGGGGGACAGATTAGGCTCCCTTTTATAGGTGCTATAATCGCGCCTAATCAGGGATGGCTACCAAAGTATACAAGTGGAATCCATGTGAAAGGCAACACTACCCTAGTCATAAGTAGGGGATTAGGCAATAGTCTTTTTCCGTTTAGGGTATTCAATAGGCCAGAGATTATCAGTTTAGAATTATGTAGATAGATGATGAATTCAATTGTAAATATGGTATACTATATTTAATAATTTAGTAAAGGACAAAGGTGAATTAGAATGCAAAAAATAGTACCATGCCTGTGGTTTGATAACCAGGCAGAAGGGGCTGTGGAGTTTTACAGCAACATATTTGAGAATAGTAAAACCCTAGGCATGAATCGATATGTAGAGGGGAGTCATAGACCTGTTGGCAGTGTTATGACAATAAAATTTACCCTTGCTGGCAAGGAATTCATGGCACTAAATGGTGGACCAATATTCAATATTACACCATCTATTTCTTTTCATGTGAGCTGTGATAGCGAGGAGCAGGTGGACAAGATATGGGGGCGTTTATCTGAAGGTGGAACAGTGCTAATGGAGTTGCAAGAATATCCCTTCAGCAAAAAGTTTGGTTGGGTACAAGACAAGTTTGGCGTATCATGGCAGATCAACTTAGATGGCAAACCTTTGGATATCAGTACATTCTTGATGTATGTTGGTGATCAGTGTGGACATGCTGAAGAGGCTAGGGCTTTGTATACAAATTCAATTGGCCAATGTGACTTCATGATGCGTGATGATGATGGTCCACATAACTTTACCTTCTCAGAAGGCCTCTCCCTTTGTGTCTATACTGAGGATCAAGCAGAGACGGACAAGCTGTGGGAAGAGTTGTCAGATGGCGGAGAAAAGTCTCAGTGTGGATGGGTCAAAGATAAATTTGGCGTATCATGGCAAATTATCCCAAGATGTGTAGAAGATATTTTGCTCAGTGATGATAACGAAAGAATCGAGCGACTTACAAGTGCTCTACTAACAATGACAAAACTTGATATTAAAACGCTGATAGGGGCGTAAAATCAGCGAAAAGTAGCAATGTATTGCATACAATATATTTTGCTCTTAGTTAGTTTATGAAAGGGATTTATGGGAAAAATAGAGAATAACAATTGGAAGAAAAACACTGCGTTGTTTTTGATAAGCCAAGCAATTACATTGTTTGGATCTGCTGTGGTACAGTTTGCTATCATATGGTACATAGCGAAAGAAACCGATTCTGGTATTATGGTTACTGTATCTACGATTTGCGGATTTCTACCCCAAATATTAATATCACTCCCAGGAGGAGTATGGGCTGACAGATACAATAGGAAGATCCTGATTGTATTATCAGATGGCATGATAGCCATTTCTACTTTGATATTGGCAATTTTGTTTTTCGTGGGACATGGCAGCGTTGTGCTATTGCTGGTGACATCAGCAATCAGATCTTTAGGGGCAGGTGTTCAGATGCCTGCTGTAGGCGCTTTTATACCCCAGTTCGTGCCAGAAGACAAGCTGATGAAGGTGAATGGCATCAACGGCAGTATACAATCTGGTATATTCTTATTGGCGCCAGCCGCAAGTGGTGCAGTCCTCACATTTGGTGCGATAGAATATATTTTATCCATCGACGTAGTGACCGCGGTGATTGGCATATCCATTCTTCTTATGCTAAAGGTATCTCCCATGAAGAAAAAGGAGGATCATGAAAAAACCCATTATCTTACAGACCTGAAGGAAGGGATTTCATATACCTTCACACACTCTTTTTTAAGAAAATTGCTATCCTACTATTGCGTGCTTTATTTTTTAGCAGTGCCTGCGGCTTTTTTAAATGTACTTATGGTCACGAGAACTTTTGGTGGCGAGTATTGGAAACTTACGGCCAATGAAATGGCTTTCTTTATAGGGTCCATGGCAGGGGGCATATTGATTGCTTCTTGGGGGGGATTTAAGAGTAGGACCAAAACATTTATGTTTGGATGTTTTTTGTTTGGTATAATGACATTTGTAGTTGGCTTTGTGCATCTATTCCCTTTGTACTTGGCCATAATGGTAATAACAGGTATCTCCATGCCTTTTTTCAGCTCACCCGTCATGGTTCTAATACAAGAAAAAGTTGAGTCACAAATACAGGGCAGGGTATTTAGCATGTTACAAATAATAGGATCAGCTACAATGCCGATCGGTATGGCTGTTTTTGGTCCTCTATCTGATGTAATAAAAATTCAAACAATTATGATTATTTCTGGTGCAGCTATGGCACTTTTTAGTATAATCATGTTATTGGATCGTAAATTTATTAACCAAGGGATGCCCAAAGAGCAGCCTGAAAATGTAGAAATTAATGAGGGATTGGAGTAAAAAAATGGAGAACAGAGATAAAAATATTGCATACAATATAATTTCTGTAATAAAGGAACTGGAAGAGTATGTTGATGAAGAGGCCTGCAAGGATTATGAATATTTTTCAGAAGATAGAATTTTAAAACGGGCGTCAGTCATGTGTCTTATTTCTATTGATGAGCTATTACATAGTTTCAGCCCAGAACTTAGAAAAAGCATGGACTACCTAAACTTTTCTCATTTTGCGGCCATACGATTTTTGGCTGAGAGGCAGTATGAAAATCTTGATTTTCGTGAGGTGTGGAGTGTCATTTGCGATGATATTCCAAATCTAAAAACATATATAGCTGTAGTCGCCAAGCAAGTTTCTTCTGCAACAAGGGATGTGATGGCCACTAAACCCGAAGAGTTCAGGCCTGCACAAAGAGTTCAGGTGGCTAGTGAACCTGAAGGGTTTAGACCCGCACCGAGGGCGCAAGTTATCAGTGAATCTGAAGATTTTAGGTCAGCACCGAGAGCGCAGGTGGCAAGTGAGCCTGAAGAATTTAGACCAGCGCAAAGAGCCCAAGTAGCAGCACAAGCTTATAGACCTTCACAAGAGTTTCAGCCCGTGCAAAGGCAACGTCCTGAGGAGCCCCAACCTGTTCAAAGACAACAATCTACAGAATTTCAACCTGTCCAAAGAAGACAGGCGCAGCAACAAGAGCCACCTGCCCAAGGACAATCTAATGGACAATTTTCGTTGGATGAACTTTATAGAAGACAAGCCTATAATGAGGTTCAGAAAAATATGACACCAGAAGAAGTGCAGGAAGCCACAAGAAATGATGTAAATGGTATTCTTGCATTGCTGGAAAGAGAAAAGAATAGCAGAGGTATAAAGTAAAAAAGTACTTTGGAATAGAAAAAAGTAGGTATTACATGGGTTAGGTTCATGTTAATACCTACTTTTTCACTATAGAGCTTCTATTAATGCTTCAACGGATTCCACTGTTGTGGCCCAAGATGTGACTAGACGTATGACGTGATTACCCGCTCCTACATCATAGGGCATTACTATAAATTCAAAATCTTTTTCAAGTTGGGTTATTTTTTCACCACTTAATATTGGAAATAGCTGGTTCGAGGTTGATTCTGCTAAGAGTTTATAACCTTTATCTTTTAATGCATCGTTGATTAGTGATGCCATTTTGTTGGCATGCTTTGCTAGGTCAAAGAACAGGTTGTCTTTAAATAGTTCCTCAAACTGAATACCTATGATTTTACCTTTAGCCAACATAGCACCACGTTGCTTTATTATATATCTAAAGTCTGCTTTTAGGCTTTCATTTGATATGATCAGTGCTTCTCCTACTAGAGCGCCGTTTTTGGTGCCGCCAATATAAAAAGCATCCGTTAAATCCGCCATGTCTTTCAATGTTAATTCGCAGCCTTCTGACATTAGCGCTGAGCCTAGCCTTGCGCCATCACAATAAAAAAGAAGGTCATTGGTCTTGCAGAATTCACTTAGGGTAGCGATTTCGGATTTTGTATAAACAGAACCCACCTCTGTAGCATTAGATATTTTAATAAGTCTGGGCTTTACCATATGTTCGTCGCTGTGAAAATCCAACACAGGCTGTACTAATTCTGGTGTTAGTTTTCCGTCAGGTGTTTTTACAGCTAATACTTTATGCCCTGTAGCTTCTATTGCTCCTGCCTCGTGGACAAATGTGTGACCGTCCTCTGGTGTTATAATAGCTTCGTGTGGTCTTAAAAAAGCTGCTATTGTAATTAAGTTGACTTGTGTACCCCCTGGAATAAGATGCACATCTACATCTTCCCTACCAATGGCCTTTTTAATTAAATCTCTGGCATGCCCGGAGTGTTTGTCGGTGCTGTATCCACTAGCTTGCTCTAAGTTTGTGTCCATCATTGCCTGTAATATGCGGGGATGGGCTAATTCACTGTAATCATTTCTAAAACTATACATAGTATTTCTCCTTTGCTTTATCATAAATTAATGGTAAAATAAAAGCAACAGTAAATCAATGATTTTTTGTGTTTCCCCGTTTAAAGTTAGGAGGAATTATTATGAAAAAACGAATAATCACCATAGGCCGCGAATACGGAAGCGGTGGGCATGTCATTGGAGAGAAAGTGGCGAAGTCCCTTGGGTTAAAATTTTACGATAAAGAATTGATAGAACTTGTGGCGAGACAAAGTGGATATGCAGAGAAATTCATAGAACATAATGCAGAGAATAGAGACAACAGAACGGCAGCGGCAATGTATAGTGCCTTTGCCCATGCTGATTATGCAATAGGCATGTTCTCTAACTTTAATGTTTCTTCCGCAGATCAATTATTCACCATGCAGAGCAAACTAATCATGGAGTTGGCGGAAAAGGATTCCTGTGTGATTGTGGGAAGATGCGCAGACTATATTCTTAGAAAACGCGTGGATGTTTTAAATGTGTTTGTCCATGCTGACATTAAGATAAGAGAGCAGCGGGCTGTAGAAGAATATGGTATTGATGTTGACCATGTTAAGAAAGAAGTGTCATGGCAAGATAAGACGCGAGCATCTCATTATAAATATTATACAGAGAGCGATTGGGGCCTAGCGAAAAATTACCATATTAGTCTTGATAGTGAATTGTTTGGAATAGACGGATGCGTCAGCATAATTACTGACATATATAAGAGAGGCTGATATGATAGGGGAAAAAATTTTATTAGTGCAAACAAAGGAACAAGATTTGGATTTTGTCATTGAGATAGAACATGGTCCAGAGCAAACACCTTTTGTAACATCTTGGAGCAAGGAGCAGCACAAAGACATATTTACTGATACCGATGGTCTTCATCTTACCATGTGGCATGATGGCCGGAGGGTGGGATTTATAATACTGAAAGGGCTAGAGAGGGAAAATAATTCTATAGAATTAATGCGTATTGCTATTGGCCCTAAGAATAGGGGGTATGGCCGAGAAGCTATTACTTTAATTAAAAAATTTGCGTTTGAAGAGAAAAAGGCCCATAGGTTGTGGCTTGATCTAGTGGCAGATAATGCAAGAGCATATCACCTATATTCGTCCCTTGGATTTGTCAAAGAAGCAGAGCTTAGGGATGTACTCAAATATGGCGATGCATACAAAAATCAGATTATTATGAGTATATTAGAACATGAGTATGTTGGATAAAGTCATAAAAGGCGAGGATTCATTTACCTCGCCTTTTATTTTGAAATATATTTATGGAGTTAGTGATTTACATAATACGATATGTTTCATGTGAAACTTTTTGCTATTGAGGCTTTATTTCTTTCAATTTAATATCTAGCGTTATATTTTCGTTGTTCCTAACCACTGTAACGGCAACCGTTTCACCTATAGTATGTTTTGATAATTCGGTTTTTAGGCTGGCATAGCTAGTAATAGGTGATTTTCCGATGGATACAATTCTATCACCTGCTTTGAATCCATCACTGGTGTCTTTAGCAATATAAAGCCCTGTTTGATTCACTTGGTACTGCATGGCGGTGAAGGCGTCTTGAATATCTACTACAGATACGTTTAGACCAACTCTGCCTTTCACGTAGCCGGCTGAGATTATGTCATTAATAATTGGTTTGGCTGTATTGGTTGGTATGGCAAAACCGATTCCTTCAATATCAAGACCGGAAGATTTGGAGTTGACCACACCGATAAGTTCGCCATACAGATTAAATAATCCGCCACCAGAGTTACCAGGATTAATAGAAGCATCTGTTTGCATCAACGTCATAGATGTGCCGTCTTCCATGGTAATTGTTCTGTCTAATGCTGAGATGATGCCTTCTGTTACACTACCACCTAGCTGGCCTAATGGATTGCCTATAGCCACAGCTGTTTCACCAACCACTGCTTGGCTAGAATCCCCTAGGATGGCTGGGGTTAATCCTGTGGCTTCGATTTTGAGGATGGCAAGATCAGTTTGACTATCTGTTCCTACCAAGGTGGCGTTATATTCTTTCCCATCGGCAAGTCGAACGGTTATGGTATTGGCACCACTGATGACATGGTGGTTAGTGACAAGATATCCATCTTTTGAAATAACCACGCCGCTACCTGCGCCTCCTGATGCATACTGACCTTGGAACCTATTGGAAGCTGTAACCTGTGTTTTTATTTCCACCACTGTATTTTTCACGGTGGAGGCCACATCCTCTACAGACATTTGCCTACTGGCGTTGATGTCGCCTGCGGCGACATTACGGACTACTGACGTGTACAATACTTCTCTGTCAGATAGTCCGCTGCCTGTCATGATGGTGTCCGCAGCCACACCGCCAGCAAATCCGAACAATCCGGACCCTAGCATGGACAGAGCCAACGCACCAGCTAACGCTTTGCGGCTTTTTATATTGAAAGGAAAAAAAACATCCTTTTCTTTTCTAGGCTCACTGGCTTCTTGATTGGTAGATTCTGCCTGGTTAACCTCTTGATCTAAAAATCCTTGCTCTTCAGTTTCAGATTCTAGCAAGCTAGGCTCTTGATTTTCAGTTTCCAAAATCGGAATTTCCCCCGAAGTGAAATGCGTTTCTTTTTCCTCGTCAGTTTGACGATTTAATTCGCCCTCTAATTCTCGTTCTAACATGTCCTTTTACCTCCATTTGTACCTTGCGTTGTTTTCCCATACAACACATCTTAAACCTCAAATGTGATGGTTCTGTGAAAACTATCAAAAAAGTAGATGAATTTTTATATAAAAACCATTATAATGAGAATACCTTAAAAGATTAGGAGATATTTGTCAACATGAAATTACTTCGCGAGGCTCTTGAAAGAGAAAAAATTAATTTTACAGATAATACCATACAAACATTTTATGAATACAGAGATTTGGTGTTAGCATGGAATGAAAAAGTAAATCTTACTGCCATAAAGGATAAAGACGAATTTGAGGTGAGACACTTTGTAGATTCTGTAGTAGGAGCAGGGTTTTATAATAAAGAAGATATAAGAACCATCATAGATGTGGGTACGGGTGCTGGGTTTCCAGGAATGCCACTAGCCATTATCTTTCCAGATAAACAGTTTGTTCTACTTGATTCCCTAGCAAAACGAATTAATATTATCAACGAGATGGCAAAGACCCTAGGCATAACAAATGTAATAGCAATACATGGAAGAGCTGAGGAGATAGCTAGAGATAAAAAACACAGAGAAAAGTATGATATATGTATATCTCGGGCTGTAGCAAAACTTTCCATATTAGCAGAATACTGCGTGCCCTTTGTCAAAAAGGGGGGGTATTTTGCCCCTTATAAAAGCACAACAATCGAAGACGAACTGACAGAGGCCAAGAAGGCTTTTTCCATGTTGGGCGTAAAATTAGAATCTAGATCAGAACATGAAATTGGAACATATAGTAGTGATGAAATTATAAAACACCAAATCTTGTACCTGAAGAAGACAATGAGTACCCCGTCGATTTATCCACGAAAAGCAGGAACACCGGAGAAGAAGCCGTTATAACCTCGAGTTATGACGGTTTTTGTTTTACGATACCATCTTTTCATATGAATAATTTATGTTATTATACTTGTAGGGGTTAGGGAAGGGACAAACCACAAAATGTTGTGGATTTTTAGTTTACTATAAAAAAAGGGGGATAAGCGATGTTCGGAACAAATAGTTTGAAAGTAGAAATTGCACTTAGATCAATTAAGGCAAATCCTGATCAACCACGGAAAGTTTTTGACGAAGATTGCCTGAGAGAACTAAGCGATTCTATTAGAGAATATGGCGTTTTGCAACCTATCATTGTTAGAAGTATTGGTTCTGGAGAATATGAGCTAATAGCGGGCGAACGTAGATACAGAGCAGCTTTGATGGCTGAGTGTGTAACCATACCTTGTATGATTATGGATGTAAGTGAAAAGGATGCAGAAACAATCTCTCTTATCGAAAACATTCAGCGGGAGGGGCTGAATTACCTAGAAGAAGCAAAGGCATATAAGCGGCTAATAGAGCAATATGGGTTAACCCAAGATGAAATTGCCACTAAAGTTGGGAAGAAACAATCTACGATTTCCAACAAAATACGGCTTTTGCAGTTTTCGGACGATATTCAAGACAAGCTGGTATCTAAAGGGTTAACAGAGCGTCACGCAAGGGCCTTATTAAAACTTGAGGACCAAGAGTTGACCCAGACTGCTATTGATAAGATAGTGCTAGACAACTTAAATGTCATGCAGACGGAGAAGCTGATAAATAAGTTGCTTAATAAAGGCGACCCAGAAGAAGGGTCAGCGGCAAACCGCATCTCGAGAATACATTACAAAATATATTTAAATACCCTAAGACGTGCATTCGGCACAATATATGAAGCCGAGAATAACGCTCGATACTTTCAAGAAGATCGAGGTGAATACTTGGAAGTAAAGATTTTAATACCTAAAGAAGGTAGAGAAATCAGGCCACAGCAGGTGGCCATGCCTAACTTTGGAATCCTCTAAATTTTGATTTTCCTTTCCTTTCTTAACAGAAGGTTTCACGTGATGTTTCACGTGAAACTTTTTGTTTTTAAAAAAATATAATGGAAAGTAATGATTTTTATGGTATAATAAATGCCAAGACGCATTTATTGTATCGTTGTGAAGTAAGTCGCATTAGCGACTTACTCTTATGATGCAATGTATTTTGAAATTTTATTTTGTTTAAAATTTAGCAATATAAATGATTAGAGGTGAATCCATGGGAAAAGCAATCGCAATTTTCAACCAGAAAGGTGGTGTTGGTAAAACTACTACCAATATTAACTTAGCTGCTTGTCTTGCAATGAAAGGAAAAAAGATACTTGTTCTTGATATTGATCCTCAGGGCAATACAACAAGTGGTCTTGGAATTAACAAGAAGCAATTAAAGAAAACCATGTATGACGTCTTGGTAGAGGGCATTAACCCAAAAGAGGCGATTATAGCGACTGGTGTTAAAAATCTTTACCTAATGCCTGCTAGTACAGAATTAGCAGGAGCAGAGATTGAGCTAGTGGAACTTGAAACAAGAGAAAAAAGATTGAAGAAAGCTGTCGATTTTATAAAAGGAGATTACGACTTCCTGTTTATTGATTGTCCACCGTCTCTTGGACTGTTGACTATCAATTCACTTACAGCCGTAGACAGTGTGCTTATCCCAATTCAGTGTGAATTTTACGCATTAGAAGGGGTGAGCCAACTTATGAGCACCATTGAGTTGGTTAAAAAAGGTTTGAATAAAGACATAACAATTCAAGGTGTAATACTGAGTATGTTTGATGGAAGGACAAATCTTTCTATTCAAGTTGTAGAAGAAGTTAAAAAATACTTTAAAGAAAACGTGTATACTACTGTAATACCTAGAAATGTTCGTTTGGCAGAAGCACCAAGTCACGGAATTCCTATAACAGAGTACGATCCAAAGTCAAAAGGGGCAGAAGCTTACCTTGATTTTGCTGAAGAATTCCTAGAGAAGGAGGACGACAGTAATGAGCAATGGTAACGATGGATGGGTAGTAGAACCTGCTAAAAGCGGTAAAGGATTGGGACGAGGGTTGAGTTCTTTGTTTTCCGAATCGCCAGTGGATGTTGATAACGTAGAAGTTGCTACCCAAAACACAGAAAAGTCAGAATCAAGAGTTTTAGCCATTGATATTAATCAAATATCACCTAACCCAAAGCAGCCACGAAAAAGATTTGAAGATGACAAAATAGATGAGCTTTCCTACTCGATTAGAGAACATGGTATTATCCAACCAATTTTAGTTAAAAGAATGCCAAACGGATATGAAATAATCGCAGGGGAAAGAAGATGGCGCGCTGCTCGCAAAGCGGAAGTGAAAGAAATTCCTTGTATCGTAAAAGATTATGACGAACAAGAAAATATGCTAGTGGCACTCATTGAGAATATGCAGCGTGAGAATTTAAACGCGGTGGAAGAAGCATTAGCCTTTGAAAGCATGATAGATAAGTTCAATCTTACTCAAGAAGAAATCTCTAAAAGTGTAGGAAAGAGCAGACCGTATATTGCCAATGCATTAAGACTTTTAAGATTGCCATCTGAAGTGCAGAGCATGGTTATAGAAGGAAGGATTTCTGGTGGACATGCTAGGGCTCTGGTTACTCTTGATACGAGAGACAAACAAATAGCAGCAGCAAAAGAAATTGTAGAAGGTGGACTTTCTGTGAGACAGGCAGAGGCCATTAGCGCCAAAGAGCCAACAGCGAGAAAACGATCATTATCACCCGCTAAAAGAGAGCAGAATATTGAACTTTCTAATATTGAATCAGAAATACGTGCTGCTCTAGGAACAAAAGTAAAGATACATCAAGGTGATAAGCGAGGGAAAATAGAAATAGAGTATTATAGCGTTGAAGAACTAGAGCGCTTAATTGAACTTTTAATAAGCGCAGACAAATAAAAAGAACTTTAAAAATGTTTCACGTGAAACATAATACGTAAAAGGCGAATTAGGCTCCGGAAACGGAGCCTAAAATGATGATATACAAAATTAGGGAGTGGTTTATGAAAAAACTAGCGGGATGTTTGAAGAAGGCCGTAAAGGATTTTGATATGATTCAAGAGGGTGATGTGGTAGCAGTAGGATTATCGGGCGGAAAAGATAGCATGTTGCTTTTACGTGCGCTGAACATTTATCAAAAATTTTCTCCTATGAAGTTTGAATTAAAAGCTATAACTGTGGATCTTGGATTTGAAGGATTTGATCTAACCCCTATAGAAGACTTATGTAATGAATTGGAGATAGAGTTATTCATTGAGCATACACAAATAGGTAAAATTGTATTTGACGAGAGGAAGGAGAAAAACCCTTGCTCTCTCTGCGCCACCATGAGACGGGCAAGGATTAATAATACTTGTGTGGAGCGAGGAATCAACAAGCTAGCACTAGGCCACCATGGAGATGATTTTGTGGAGTCCACAATGATGAGTATGATATATGAAAGCAGGCTTCATAGCTTTAAACCGGTCACACTACAATCAAGGTCAGGAATTACAGTGATACGACCTTTTATATTGGCTATGGAGACAGATGTACTTGACGCCATGTCGAGAGTGAAACAGAAAACTTCAAAGAATCCGTGCCCTGCATCGGAGAAAACAAAACGGGAGTATATAAAAGGGATCTTAAAAAAGTTGGATCAAGAAAATTACCACGCCAGAAACAACATGCATAGGGCATTAATTAATTCTATTGGTATCATGGAAGAGTAACCATTCATATGTTATAAGTAAGAAAACGCTTATAACATATGGAGGTCAAATTGATTTATTTAGATAATGCAGCAACTACTTTTCCAAAACCAAAAGAGATGGTACGTGCCATGGCATCCTGTTTAGAAACATACTGTGGCAATCCTGGAAGATCTGGGCACAGCATGTCCATGAGGACGGCAGAAGAAATATTTAAAGCAAGAGTGGAATTATGCGAATTACTGGGAATAGAGGATGGGGAAAGAATCATATTTACCTCTAACGCTACAGAGAGCTTGAATTTAGCCATAAAAGGAATATTGCATCACCAAATGACAAATGGTCTAAGGCCGCATATAATCACAACGGCTATGGAGCACAACTCAGTATTAAGACCATTAAAAGAGCTAGAAAATCAAGGTGCCGAAATAACAATAATACCTTGTGCTAAAGATGGAACCATAGATGTTAATTGCATAACTTCTCATATTAGAGCAAATACAAGGCTCATTGTTTGCACTCATGCTTCTAATGTCACAGGAACCATCATGCCAATTGAAGAAATTGGGAAAATTAGTAAAAGCAATAATATTCCATTTTTGGTAGATGCATCACAAACCGTAGGTGCTTTCCCAATGGATATAAAAACCCAAGACATTGATTTACTTGTGGCGCCAGGGCACAAGAGTTTGCTTGGACCACAGGGTACAGGTATATTGTATGTGAAAGAAGGCATTCATCTTCACCATTTAAAACATGGTGGAACAGGCACATATTCCCAAATGCTTGATCAGCCAGCAGACTATCCCGATGGATATGAAGCAGGAACAATCAATGCCCCCGGGATTATTGGTCTTGGTGCATCGGTGAAGTTTATTAATAAAATTGGTGTTGAAAATATCAAGGCACAAGAAGAAGAGATGCTTTATCTTTTAGATACAAATCTTAGGAATATGAAGAACATAATCTGCTATGGACCCACAGATACAAGGCGAAAAACAGCCATAATCACTGTTAATGTAAAAAATAAAAATTGTGAAGAGGTGGCAAGGATACTAAATACTAGATATAACATTGCTGTAAGAGCAGGCTTTCACTGTGCTCCGTTTGCCCACAAGACCATTGGAACTGATGAGACAGGGGCTTTGCGAATGAGCATTGGTGCATTTACATCAAAAAACGAGATTAAACACACGATTAACGCCATGTATGAGATACAAAAAGACAATGCATAGCAAGGAAAGGATAAAACATGAAGATACAAATTATACAAGGTCCTAATTTAAACATGCTAGGCATAAGAGAGCCAGAGGTGTATGGTACCATGACATTAGAAGAGCTGAACGGAATAATCAAAACTGAAGCACACAACCTAGGACTAGATGTGACTTTTTTCCAATCAAATCATGAGGGTGCGATCATAGATACCATACAAGAGTGTCATGGAAAAAAAGATGCAATTATCATCAACCCAGGCGCCTTTACTCACTATAGCTATGCCATAAGAGATGCTATAGCAAGCGTTAGCATACCTACCATAGAAGTTCATTTGAGTGACATTCATGCTAGAGACGGCTTTAGAAAATTATCTGTGATCAAAGATGTTTGCACAGATCAAATATCAGGATTGGGCAGCAACTCATATATAGAGGCCCTTAGGGGTCTGAAAAAATAAGCAGACAATGATGAGAAAAACAATTGTTACAATTATTGAATACGAGGATCAATCCACCTATGTTACAGCAAAGGCTAGTATTGCGAACTATATAATTAATAAAGGCATGAAAGTCAGGTTTGGCAGAGAAATAGATCATGATACCGATTTGAGCGAAGTAAAGTTATTCGCATTAAAGTCCGGAGAAACTTATTATGTTATAAACTACAATGATATTCTTTTTTTCAAGAAGGAACTAAGAAAAATCCATGTCTACACAAAAAACGAAAAACGTACATTCTATGCTACAGAAGAGTATGTGCTTAGGCATACCAACCGAGATCAATTCATTGTGCCATGCAAAGGCTATATTGTGAACCAAAATAAAATCACTAAAATAGGCAGAGAAGGAATATATATAGTGGGAAGTGAGGAAATAATACCCATTAGCAGGAGGCATCGCCGAGCGATAAAGGAAAAAATAAAAAAGATCAACTCTATCTAAAAGAGTCAATCCCTTTATTAGCCAAAGCATCGGCTAGATTATTCATTTTGATGATGTGCACAAATTCTTCTTTAGTAAATCCAAGACCATTGCTTTCAACAAATTTGTCATAATGCTTATCTAAATTTGTATTTTTACTGTTTAGATTCACATGTCCCTTTACGTGAAAAAAAGATATTTGATGTTTTGGAAGAAAAACCAGCAGGCGCTCCCATAAATCACGATTTTCCACATCTTTTTTGGCACTAGTTCGCCAACCGTTTTTCACCCAGGACACATGCCATTTTTCTTTGAAGCAGTTGATAACATAAGAACTATCAGAAAAAACCCTAATTTGAAGACCGTCTTTATTGAGGTTTTCAAAGGCACTAATGAGGGCGAAAAGCTCCATTCTATTATTGGTGGTATTAATCTCACCACCAAAAATTTCCTTTTGACTTTGACCATATTCTAATATTGCGCCCCAGCCGCCAATGTTCTCATTATGCTGGTTACCAGAGCAACCGCCGTCAGTATAAAGATTAACTAATTTCAATGGATACCCCCATATTTAAAACTGTAAAAGTATTTTAAACCCCATGTAACACGTGTGTAACATTAATAGGATATACTAGGTAATGTACAATACACAAAGAGTATAACATACATATTAAAAAAGAGAAAGGAGGACAATATGAAAAAGATAGTTAGCAGCCTAGTTTTAGCCTTACTGATTGTAACCGTAACAGTCCCTTTTAGTTACGCAAATTCCACATCAAACGCCGTAACAATCACCACATCAGCTGTAACAATTGTTAGCCCTGCTACTAACGTAATTTATACAAAAGATTTACTACTCTCGTTAAGGGTATCCGAGCAGACAAATGTAAAACTTAGCGTATATAAGGCAACAGACCTAGAAACACCCATACTTGGACCAGTAACTTATGAAAACACTTCAAATTTGAATTTTTATACAAAAACAATCCCGAACATCAAACCAGGAATCTATCGCATAGTAGTTCTAGACTTATCAAATAGCATCGAGACAAAATGTGATGTAACTGTGAAAGAAAAACCCGCTTCTGCGCCTAATAAGATCTTCAACGCACCGACTCAAAACTCGGCATTACAAATAATCCAAACTGTATTCAAGAGCATATTTGGAGGACAAGAGAAGTAAGAAGATACATATGAAAATAAGCAAATTAAAAATCGAAAAATTAAAAACAAACATGATAGTAGTATTGATTATAAGCGCAATACTACTATTATATTTTTTATGGAAAAATCAGGCCTTTGACAACATAGATCCTATAGAATTTATTACGGAAAACACATCAACGGAACAAACCGACCCCAACACTCTGGTAATTCCAGAGAGAATGATTATAACAGAAGCAGGGCGAATCAAATCAGCAGATATTTACTTAGATGTGTTTTGGGCAGAATTCATTGAACATTTTAAGGCATTTTCTGACGGGCAGAATATTTATGTAGAAGAAATTAAAAAAAACCAATGGGATAGCGCATTAGAATACGGATCTCTCATAGTGAGATTTCCCTACGATATTAACTTTTCATCTTTTTGCACGTTGTTCTCTGTGAAACAAGCCAGTGGTTACAACATCATAAATAGTGTTAGAGAAATAGCCTACTCAGAGGCAGGTAAAGAGAGTATAATAGTACATGATAAGGCAAATGACAAGTATTATATTTTATTTAACTCAGACAAAGGCAACCTCTTTGGACAACTGATGAACAAAATGGATGAGACACTAACAGACTACTACTACCAAATGGGTAAGGTATTTGGGATAAAAAATCCATGCCTAATACCAGAATCGCGAGAATTAGACTTATACAACCTGACATACCTAAAAGAAACCCAAACAGGCAAAGAAGAAAAGACAAATCAAATCGCTGAATCTTTCTTTGGGGAAAGCCTAGATTTTATCCGAAAAATCAAAGAATATAACAACACAACAGTTTTTCTATACGGCTATGGGGAAAAAGTTCTAACTGCTTATAACAATGGACAATTTGAATATAGAGAAGAGCAAAATAGCACGGCAGAAAACCAAAGTATGGGAGACATTATAAGTATAGCTGTGGATTATGTAGACAAGCATGGTGGATTTGAGCAGGCAAAAGGAAGTATTACAAAGCCATATATTCAAAATATTCAAGCAGTCGAAGGCAAAAGGAAAGGCTACTCGATTCTATTTTGTCTCAAGGTGAACGGCATCCCCGTAGAATATGAGCAAAATCAATTTATAAAAGTAACAATCATAGGAGATCAAGTTACAGAATACAGCAGACAAATAATAACACCAAAGATCCCAACCGAGGCTGATTTGGACCAGAATAAAATCATTGCGGCTGCGGATGTGATTTTGAAGAACTACGCTGGATCAATGACGGATGTACTAAGAAAAAATGACATAAAGCTATTGCCAAAGGCAAAGGCAGGTGAGGAAGAGTTTAAAAACCTAGAAGATGTAGCAAACAAGATTACAGATGTTAGAATAACATATTTGAATTCTGATACAGGAAAACTCACACCTGTGTGGACCATAAGTTTTGACAAAATACAAATATACTATGATGTTAATACTGGAGAATATTTAAAATATGCGGTAAAATAAGTATAGTGACTACTAAGGGGGTAAAGATAATGGATTGGACAAAAGCAAAAACTATTTTAATAACAGCACTGGTCGTTACAAATGTTATCTTAATTAGTGTAGTAGTTACCGTTCAAATAAAAGAAAACAAGGCCCAAGAGGTCAGACAAGAAACCGTGGCAATGCTAGCAGAAAAAAATATAGTATTGGCTACTGATATTCCCACTAAAAAAACAAAAATGCCAGTCTTGGCCATTCGATATGAAGCCAATGATGAAGAAAAGATAAAAAATTTGATTGCTATCCAGGCACTTAGCCCTGATTATGAAGATACAGAAACATGGGCACAGAAAGCATCAGATGAGTTCATCAAAGAATGTGGATACAAGACGAAAAATGTGAAAGCCTCTAATGTTTCGAAGGAAAAAAACGGAGAGTATACTGTCACATATAAGAACGTAATAAACGGGAAAGAAATAGAAGACAACTATATTAGTTGTATTGTGGAAAAAGGCATGATTAAGTCAGTGCAAAGACGTTGGTTTAAACCAATAGAATACGGTAAAACGAAAAAGCAAACAATACCAGCGACAACGGCACTTATGAGTTTTGCGGCAGAAAAGAAAAATGAAAAAGAGCTAGTGATTAAAGACATCTCCATGGTGTATTGGCTGGATACTTCTTATGTAAACCCAGAAATCACAGAATCAGATACGGCATTTCCTGCTTGGCGCATCACATATGATGGTGGAAAGAAGGAGTGCATACTAGCTTATGAAATCAATTAAAAGTCCATTAGAATTTTGCTCACTATCAAGTGGAAGCAAGGGAAATTGTTACTTAATAAAATCTGGAGAAAATGGCATACTGGTAGATGCTGGCATAAGTGCGAAAAAAATCAGCGAGGGGCTAGCACAAATAGGAATGAATATTGATAATATTCAAGGCATACTAATAACCCACGAGCACTCAGACCACACAAAAGGAATAGCCACCCTAACCAAAAAATATGGAATACCTGTCTATGCTAACTGGCAGACCTGGGAAGCTTTAAAGTTAAACATCAACGAAGAAAAAAGGTTGATATTTGAGACAGGCTGTTTATTTGCAATAGGCGATATAAGGATAAAACCATTTCCCATAGCCCATGATGCTGTAGAGCCTGTGGGATTCTCAATCTTCAAAGACAACGTGCAAATCAGTACAATAACGGACACGGGCCACATATCAGATGAGATGTTAGAAGAGATAAAGAATGCAGACATACTGGTATTAGAAGCCAATCACGATGTTAATATGCTAAAAATAGGAAGGTACCCTTGGTTTTTAAAACAGAGAATACTTGGTAGCCATGGACATTTGTCCAATGAGGATGCAGGGAGTACTTTAGTAAAAATCATTAAAGCCGAACCGAAACCAAGACAAATATTATTGGCCCATTTGAGCCATGAAAATAATTTTCCGGAAATGGCCTATCAAACAATAAAAAACATATTAGAAGAAGACAATCTATACATAGGAAAACACTTTCGGATGAATACTATTATCCGAGAGGAGATTAGTGAAATTTACTATGCATAAAAAACCTATTTTTATAATGGCCCTTGCACTTATAATTGGCGCAGTCTCTGGTTTTGGCGGAGGGGTTGCTGCCATAAACCTACAGAAAAATTATTACAGTAAACAAGAAATCCAAAGCCAAGAAATAGCCAGTGTCAATGCAGTGACCAACATCAATACCAACACTACATTGGATATTGGGACAGCCATAGCACAAGAAGTAATGCCCTCGGTGGTAGGGGTAAAAACAATAACAGAGTACAACACATTTTTTGGTACTGAGAGCGGTCAAGGCATAGGCACAGGTGTTATTGTAGATGAAAAAGGCTATATATTAACTAACTCTCACGTCATAATGGACGGCAAGGCCAAATCAATTACAATTCAGTTGTCCGATGGAAGCGAAATAGCAGGAGAAGTCCTTTGGCATGAAGTGGCACTAGACCTAGCTATTGTGAAAATAGACGCACCAAACCTAACAGCAGCCAAATTAGGAGATTCAGACGATATAAAAGTTGGTTCCTACGCCCTTGCCATAGGCAACCCAATGGGTATGATATTTGAAAGATCTGTAACACAAGGCATTGTTAGCGGATTGAACAGATCCATAGCAGTAGAACAACAAACCATGGAAGGGCTGATCCAAACAGACGCATCCATCAACGAAGGAAATAGCGGTGGACCACTGATTAATAGCAATGGCGAAGTGGTTGGAATAAATACGGTAAAGGTCAAATCAGGAGAAGGTCTAGGATTTGCTGTACCTATCAATACGGCAAAACCAATTGTAGAAGAGTTCATGGCACAAGGTCAATTCACAAGGGCATATTTTGGAATCAAAGGAGTAGATGTACAAGAATATATTAATGTAAACAAATCTATGAATCTAGGAACAGATATAGGCGTGTTTGTATATAATATTTTTGACAATTCCCCTGCAGCTCTTGCTGGAATCAAAGAAAGTGATATAATAGTAGCAATAGACAATGAAGAGATTAGCACAGTGAGTCAAATGTCAAAAAGGCTTTATAGTCATAGGCCTGGAGACAAAATAAAAATACAAATTGTAAGAAATAAAGAAGCGCTAGAAAAAGAAGTAATATTAACGGAGAGTCCAAAACAATGAATATCACAGTGATCTGTGTAGGAAAACTAAAAGAAAAATACTGGATAGACGCAGTGGCAGAATATAGTAAAAGATTAAACAAATACTGCCACTTTTCTATCATAGAAGTAAAAGAAGAAAAAGCCCCAGAGAATCTTTCTGTAGCAGAAGAAATACAAGTAAAGAATGCAGAAGGCAAAGCAATCTTGAGCCATATTAAAAAAGGAAGCTATATCACGGCACTAGATGTACAAGGTGTGGGACTTTCCTCAGAGGGGCTTTCAGATAAAATCAATCAGCTTGGCATAGCGGGCAAGAGCAACATAGCATTTATCATCGGCGGCTCTATTGGGTTATCAGATGAAATATTAGAACAGGCCGACTTTAAGCTATCCTTTTCCAAAATGACCTTTCCACATCAAATGATGAGAGTCATCTTAGCAGAACAGGTATTCAGAGCATATAAAATAATTAAAAACGAAACATACCATAAATAATTTACCGTAAACCAAAACCTATACATATTGAAATCACATATAAAATTACCCCAGATTGTGCCGATAGACATAATATGTGTATGAATAACAACCAACCACATGAATTTAGGAGGGAAAATCATGATTAACAATTCTAAAAAGGCAATATCATTCATATTGACAATGCTCTTAACACTAGGACTGGTAGTGGTACCAGAGCCCAGCTTTGCTGCAGTGTCTAGAGAGTTAATTCCGAGTACTGTCACAATCACCAACAATGCAGGGAATGAGAATGACGTGATTTACATAAACGCCGGATTATTTTCTGGAGATAGGATTGTTGTATCTCAATTTACTGATATAACCCTTGCTAACGATCCTAGCAAAACCGTAAGCACAGACGTCAAGAGCAATAGCCTTAGGTTTGAGATTCCAGCTGAGACCATTAGTGATGACCCTTCTGGTGGTGAAGGCACAATATATATGTCTTTGATTGAACAAAACAAATCAGAAAGCGCCAGGGTTCCTGTTACATATGGACCAGCGCCAAAATCCCTCAAGGTTGTTGAAGCAAATGTGGTTGTTACAAATAAAAACGACGTAGATGGCAAAGGAAGCATTTTATATGATATGGTAGAAGTTACAGGACTTCGTGGCGGAGATGTTTTTTATGTATACGCACAAGACCCTAATACGCTAGTCAACGGAGAAAGGCCTGCCTATATAGGAAAATCCAGCACAGTGCCATCCAACAAAGGCTCTGCCCAAGCATTTATCAGAAGTATGCCAGAAACAACCTCAGCCGCCTTGAATACGTGCTACATCACAGTGAAAAGCGTTGGCAGGACAGAAAGTGATGGAGTTGTAATTTTCTATGAAAAGGAAGAAGTCACAGCCAACAACACAATAACTGCTAGAGGTGTTAATAACCATGGCGCCACCGACAAAATCATGGTATCAGGCGCATATTCAGGAGACACAGTAGAGGTGTTTCAATGCGAAGAAACCACCAGTTCCACGTCTGCCCTCATTGAGCAAGAACTGACTAGGTCCTATGGAATTGGAAAAGTATCATCAGGCAAGGTTGATATAGAGATTGTTGTAAGGACCAAAAACGGAAAAGCGCTGGAGGACGAAGGCGGTTGGTTCATGGTTAAAGTGACCACATCAGGAAAGAGTGCCCTATATAGTGGTCCCTATCGATATGAAGGAGAGCCAGGATCAGAACCGATCAATGACATATACACCAACTCGACCAATTCTAATTACATAGGTCCTCTAACGTATGAATATGACGGATCTTGCGTTTCCACACATGGAAGCGTGACAATTTGGAACTATGAGAACAAATTAGACAAAATGATAATCAGGAATGTTCGCCCAAGCGACCAAATATATATTGAAACAAATTTAACAGACCCTCAAGAGACCAAGCAAATAAAGAGGATTGTGGTAGGCACCAGGGCAACGGAAGTAACGGCAACATTAAAGCTACCAGATATAATTGACCCAGCTACCATGGGAAGTATCACCATGTATGTTATATCCCCAGGAAAGATACGAAGTCAATCAGTAGTAATCAATTTTGGGCTACCAGAACAAACCCCTGCGTTACTGGATTACACTGGTAGTGCAGATCCATTGAACATTCCAAGCACACTACCTCCAAGCAAAGGTGCCTTTATAGCTGTGACCAATGGGGCTCTAAAGCAAAAAGACGAGATATTGGTGGTGGGGTTAGACCCAGGTGACAGGGTGTATATATACAAATCTCCTACCCCTGAGGCTCTTGAAAGACCAATGAATACATTGTCTTCAGGAGATGTCAAAAGCAAGAAAACAAGCACAATTGTCACTTGTGAATTCCCTTCCACAGGTTCGGGCGTAGTGTACGTTGCTCGATTTATAGCTGGGAAGAAGGAAAGCCCACGTACGGCAGTTCACTACGGCAATGAGGTAAAATCTACTGTTGGAGGCATAACATTTAGGCTGATCAATACGGCAGGAAAAGATGACCAAATGATCATTACTAGCGCTAAAAAAGACGAGGTAATCAAGGCATATACCAACAATGATCCAAAGAATTACACCAATTCATATGTAACAGGAAGTTTCACCAAAGTACTTAGAAACTATGACCCAGCCCATCCCTTAGAGACAGAAACCACAACAAAGATTGAACTTCCATCATTGCCCCATGGAGCCACGCAAGGCTCAATATTTATAACAGTGACCCAACCAGATCTAGCCGAAAGTGATTTAGTAGAAATATTTTTCGAACTAGAGCCAAAATCCACATTTGATCCTAGTCATTTCCAAATAGAAGCCATTAACAATTACGGTCCTGGGGATTATATAAAGTTTACACAAACGGCGGATAAACAAAATCCAAACCCAGACATAACAGATACAGCTATTGTTGCAAACAGTATAAGAATGAAAAGCTTCTTCCCTGGACATACGTTGGCTACACCAAAGGCTGAAATCACATTATATACCACCACAGACCCATCCATTAGAGTGGTAATAGGTAAGCTGATATTGGATGGAAAGAATCCATCCGTTACAAACAATGGCGTAAGTTTTGAATTAGAGCGCATTGTGACCAGTGGCAAACTTCCTTCAGCAGGAGGCATTATCGCATACACTGTAAAATATCCAGAAAGAGCAGAATCCGACAGGATGGAAATAGTTGTTAGCCCAGAGGCCATATCGGGTGTTTTAAACAATGGCAGCAGCCCGGAAGCGATTATTTGGAATAACATTAACACAGGTAGCCACCCGGACTATATTGACATACCTTTTTCAGACAAAATAACAATAGGCTCCATAGTCACTGTATATAACAAACTAGAAGCAAATGCCACAATACTTGGTGTTGGCAAAGTGTTGAAAGCAACAGTCAAACCATCAGACACAGGCATAAGGATTACACTTGTTGGAAAGTCCCTATTAAATCCAAACGGTGATTCTGTATGGATTAGCATAAACGAGCCTAACAAAGCGGAAGGCGACAGGGTAGAGTTCGTGTATGGTAAAGATATTGAAAAGAAAACACCAGTTCCTACCACTACAAAAACAGCCATTGATGGAACAACAAGTACAACGGTAGCGATTTTAGCCATAAACAACAAAGGTGTAGACACTAAAAACAACCCCAATAGAGACTATATAGTTGTATATGGATTGTTACCTGGGGACGTGGTTAGACTGTATTACGAGCTACCTAGGGTATCAGCGTCAGCGGCACCAAGGATTACGAGCTTGTTGGTTACCGTGCCATCAGGACAGAGTCATGCAGCATTCTCACTACATATACCAGATGACAACTGGAGTGATGGCGGATCTACTGCAAATGCGGGATATATTCAAGTAACAAGGCCGGGAATGGGACCAAGCGAGTGGACTTATTTAGAAGAGGCGGCGGTAGCAGGATTAGAATAAAATCAATATTTTTAAATTCCCTACTTTATGTGCTTGGAATCTTCTCAAAAGTATGTTAGAATATATACACTTGTATGTAATTAATAGAATTTTAATAAATACTTTTACGGAGGGATACAAATGGCGGAATCATATAGCGACTTTAACCCAGTACAAATGGACTTACTGAAAGAAATTGGAAATATTGGGGCAGGCAACGCAGCAACGACACTTTCTCAAATGCTTTCAAAACGTGTGGATATGACAGTTCCTAGGGTGAGATTCTTGGAGTATGGCGAAATCGCCAATCTCTTGGGTGGACCTGAGAATCAAATTGTCGGTATCTTGTTAAAACTTTCTGAAGGCGTTGACGGAATGATGATGTTCTTAATGGAGGAAAGTTTTGCACATACGGCATTAAATGTTTTGATGGGCAAAGACTTGAAGAGTTTTGATGATGTAACAGAAATGGACCTTTCAGCATTACAGGAAATTGGCAATATTATGGCAGGTTCATATGTGGGTGCACTAGCAGGATTGACTAATATGTACATAAATATTTCTCCTCCTGAAGTATCTCTAGACATGGCAGGTGCAATTTTAAGCGTACCAGCTATAGAGTTTGCCAAAGTGGGTGACAAGGTTTTATTTATCGAAGAAGAGTTTGTAGATTCAACGGGGCTGATTAAAAGCTTTGTGCTCTTAATCCCAGAGATGCACTCGTTAGAAAAAATCATGGCAATGTTCGGTATATAAATTTGCCCAAGCAGGAGATAGGAAATTAATATGGCTACAATTACAATTGGAATTGCCGACCTAAATGTCGTCAAGGCACCAGATAGCGTGATAACTTATGCACTAGGCTCATGTATAGGCATATGCCTATATGACTCAGGCACTAAAGTGGCCGGTATGGCACATATCATGCTACCAATGAGTACAGAGGCAGTGGGCGCAATTAACAGAAAAAAATATGCAGATACATGTACCGAAGATTTGATAAGAATGATGGAAAGAGCCGGGGCAAGACGTTCAGCACTTATAGCTAAAATAGCTGGGGGTGCGCAAATGTTTGCGGTTAAAGATATGTCTAGTGTTATGGATATCGGAAAACGCAACCATCAGGCTACCGTAGCTACACTTCAAAAGTTTGGTATAAGGATAGTTGCTTCAGATTGTGGCTCTAACTACGGTAGAACCATAGAGTTGTTCCCAGAGAATGGAGACTTAAAAGTTAAATCTATTGCTAACGGTACAAAAACTATTTAGTTTGTACCATTGTGAGGTGTACTATGCTTAAAAACTATATGGAGATTATAGTGGATCATGTGATTATTTCTTTATTTGCAGATGAAGAATTTAATAATTTGTGCAAATGCGAGCAATGTATTAATGATATAAAGGCCGTAGCATTAAACTCATTAAAGCCGCATTATATCGCTAATAATTCTGGATTGATCTATACAAAGATACAAGAGTTAAGAAGGCAAGCCGAAGTTGATGCCACAGCTGCATTAATAAAAGGTGCAACCATTGTACATGACAATCCAAGACATAAACAATAAACACAATCTTATAAAAATCAAAAACCTTGCGCAATGATGTGTAAGGTTTTTTTAATTTTAAAAATTACCACTATAATTCAAAACAACTTGGGCAAAATAATTGCACAAGGAGGCATGAAATTATGAGAAAAAAAGCAGATTTAGATACAGTATCAACGGGAAAAGAAGTGGACATCGCTAGCAACGAAAATGATGGCATTAGAAGTGGTGTAGAAAGAAACAACAATAGTTATTGGTCCATGGGTGTGCAAGATGCCAAGAATTGGGTAGATTCCAACCAAAAATAAAAAAAACACATTGATAATAAAAAAAAGAGGCTTTTGAATCTAAATTCGAAAGCCTCTTTTAACAATTAAAAATCCATCTTCTTTAAAGTGTTAGAATACTTAGCCAAAATGCCTATATTTGTATAATACATAGAAAAACGGTCATTCTTTTTTACCTGCAATAGATTAGCATCAACTAGTTTTTTAATATGCTGAGATATAGTGGCCTGTGAATAATTAAAATGGCTAACAATATCTTTATTACAGATCGGAGTATTTTCCTTATTACAAGAAAAAATGTAGGTCAAAATTCTAATTCTCATAGGGTGGGCTAATGCATCGGATACGCTAGAAAGAAAAACAATATCCTCTTCCAACATATTATCAGATTCTTTTCGAAGTCTCATTTTGGTTCCTCCATATATACTTGTCTACGATTAAAACATTTTTCGACATATCGCCTATTCACAATATGCAACATTATATGCAAAACTCATTGTAAAGTCAAGTAAAATCATTTATAATTTAATAAGAAATTTTATTTGAAAGGCGGCTATTCCATGAAACAAAAAAATCGAAGTATTATCAAGGCAAAACTCACAGCCCTTGTGCTTTTATCGACATACATAATGTCGGCACTGACACTTATGACGCTAACGAGAGAGTTAGACAGAGGTCTAAAAATAGGAACATTGGTGCTAATGGGAATCGTTATAGCCATCATTTCTAACATAATAATAAATATAGTGATAGACAAACCATTAAAGCAGTTAAAATCCATGGCTGCGGAGATTGCCAATGGTAATATATATGCTAATATGCAATATAAAAATAACGATGAAATCGGTGCTACTAGAGATTCTTTAAGTGAAGTTAGTGCTATGCTCTCCAACATGTTTGAAAACGTGACCCAGGCCAAAGAATTGGCTATGAGAGGAAACCTAAGAGGCGTGGATGTAGATGTGACCGCATTAAAAGGTACATACAATGATATTATAAAAGGATTCCTCCACCTAGTAAGGACCTTTACTACATATTTTGATTCATTCTCAGGTCCTGTTAGCTTAATGGATACAGATCTTAACATTGTTTTTGCCAACAAAGCCTATGCCAAACTTTTGGGATTCAGCAGTCCGGAAGAGGTTGTTGGAAAAAAATGTTATGAATGTATAGCGGCTGATTGTTGCCAAACAGGTGAATGCCCAGGAATGCATAGCATTAGGATAGGTGCCGAAAAATCAGGACAGTACACTACCCATAACGCTGAGTGGTGCTTATTATTGCATACAGTTCCGTTCAAAGATGAAGAGGGTAACATTATAGGCTTTATGGAATCTGCCATTGATCAGACCCAAAATGTTATGGCCCAAAATGAGACAGAGACCCAAGCTGATGAGAATGTGAGACAGATAGAATTAAGCAAAAAACAAAAAGTATATCAAGAAAGGGAAGTTTTTAAACTCATAGAGAATTTAGAAAAGCTTGGCGAGGGCAAACTAGATTTGATTTATGAGAAAGATGAGCACGATCAAGACACAAGAGAAATTGCAGCCACCTTTGAAAAAATCAACCTTTGCCTTGAAATGAGTTGTAACACAATAAAAGGTTATATATTTGAGGTTACCAACATCCTTGAGAAGGTAGCCACAAAAGATCTAGATATATCCATTGATAGAGAGTATTTTGGAGATTTTATTGCCATTAAAGAATCTATTAATAAAATTTCGGACAACCTAAATGAAGTGTTTGGGGAAATCAATTCGGCTACATTAGAAGTAGAAAACGAATCAGGCAAGGTCGCTAATGCTAGCCACGAACTATCCCAGGGAGCCGCAGACCAAGCAAGTGCTGTCTCTGAGATTAGCACCAATATTTCCCATGTATCAGAGCAAATTATGAAAAATGCAGACAATGCCAATAGAGCGAATGACATTTCGGCCACGACTAGAAATGATGCAGAAGAAGGCAATAGACAGATGATGGAAATGGTTACAGCCATGGATGAAATCAGTCAAGCATCCAAGGGCATTGCCAATATAATCAAAGTAATTGAAGATATCGCATTCCAGACCAATATACTAGCCCTTAATGCCGCTGTGGAAGCTGCAAGAGCAGGAGAGCTAGGAAAAGGATTCTCAGTAGTAGCTGAGGAGGTTAGAAACCTAGCATCAAGAAGTGCCAAGGCTGCCAATGAAACAACAAGTTTGATTAGCGATTCACTGAGCAAGGTAGACAGAGGTACGCAAATTGCCAACCAAACAGCCAAGGCGTTACAAAAAATTGTAAGAGGTGTTGGTGATACAGTTGAAATAATGGGCAATATCTCTAGCCAATCAGCAGTGCAAGCTAGAGAAATATCTCAAATCAACATAGGAATAGGGCAAATATCCACTGTAACGAAGAACACAACAGACTCAGCCAAGCAAAGTGCATTGGCCAGCGAGCAAATGGCCAATAGGGCAACGGTTCTAAAAAGAATGGTTAGCCAGTTTAACATAAGAAGAAATAGATAGTCGAGGAGGGGTCAGCATGGGTAAAATTCTCGTAACAGGCGGGGCGGGGTATATAGGTAGTCACACTGTGGTAAAGTTACTAGAAGCTGGATACCAAGTTGTTATTATTGATAATTTTGAAAATAGCTGTCCAGAGGCACTAAATAGAATCAGGCAAATAGCTGGCAAAGAGGCTGATTTTTATAAAGCAGATGTATGTCACAAGCCTTCTTTGGATAAGATATTTAAAGAACACAAAATAGACGGGGTAATACATTTTGCGGGGCTAAAAGCAGTAGGAGAATCAGTAAACGCACCGATTAGATATTATGACAATAACATTATGTCAACCATAAATCTGATCAAATCTATGAATGAAAACAATGTAAAGAATCTAGTTTTTAGTTCATCTTGTACCATTTATGGCATACCAGAATCAGTACCTGTTAGGGAAGATTTTCCTCAATATGCAGTGAACCCCTATGGTATGACCAAGTTAGTGCTAGAGCGAATGTTGTCAGACCTATACACATCAGACAATACATGGAATATTGCGCTATTAAGGTATTTCAATCCTGTGGGAGCACATCCAAGTGGTAAAATGGGTGAAGATCCAAATGGTATACCTAACAACTTAGCGCCTTTCATCACGCAGGTGGCTGCTGGAAAACTAGAAAAACTAAAAGTCTTTGGCAACGATTATGACACAAAGGACGGAACGGCCATTAGAGACTATATTCATGTAGTTGACTTGGCTGACGGGCATCTTGCTGCTATTAAAAAATTAGATACACAATGTGGATTGGTGGCCTATAATTTAGGTACTGGTGTGGGATATACTGTACTAGAGGTTATTAATGCCTTCGAAGAAGCCACTGGCAAAAAAATACCTTATGAGATTGTAGGCAGGAGAGCCGGAGATGCGCCTTATATATACGGAGATCCTACATTGGCGCAAAAAGAATTAGGTTGGAAAGCAGTCAATGGCATTGAAAAAATGGCTATAGATTCTTGGAATTGGCAAAAAAATAACCCTAATGGGTACAAATAGGACGTAACATGAAATTATTTGACTTCAAAAGCGATTTTATAGAATTAGATGAGTTCCCTGAGGATTGGTGTGAAAAGGACGAGTTCTTCGTCCTTTGTGATTCAAAAGAAGTATCTACCATGCAAGGTGCTTTATACTTTGATATGGCAACAGTAAAGGACTGCGAAGATCTAGATGAAAAGGTAAGGTATACTAGCTTTAATGGGTATGATTTTTTCAGTATTGCTTATTTTGAGAGAGACAAAGATCAGGTCAGTCACAACGAGCTCAACCTATACGTATCAAAGCAGTATGTGGTAATGGTCGTATCTGATAACAAGGGAAAACGAATAGATGCTTTAAAAGAACATATTATGGAAGTGGTAAAAGAGGCGCGAAACAAAGAAGACAAGCTATCTAAAATTTATTTTGCCATATTGAATAAAGTACTAGAAGATTTTTCGGATGTGATGGAATCCTTAGAAGATGATTTGCAGGAACTTCAAACCCAAATACTCAGCAATGCAAATAAAGGACAATTTGAAGAGATTGTTTCTTTTGCTACAATGACGTATACAATCAAAAAATATCTGAGAGCCATGTCTTTTTTAGGGGCACAGGTGTTAGTTGATGACAACGGACTCATATCTGAAAGCCATAAAAAACATTTTCGCAGTATTGATACCAGATTAAAAAAACTATACGGATTTGCAGAGGGGCTATACGACCACGTGAATCAGTTGATTTCTTCCTATGAGAGCAAGCTGTCAATGAAAACCAATGAGACAGTTAATAAACTTACGATACTAACTGTATTTTTCGGACCATTGACAGTAATAACAGGTATATATGGCATGAATTTTGATTTTATGCCAGAACTTCACATGAAGCATGGGTATCCCATGGCAATTGGCATGATGACAGTCATATCCATCTTGTTGTATGGTGTGCTAAAATTTAAAAAGTGGATGTAATGAATTGACTACCATCTGAGTAAGTATATAAGAAGACTCTTTATACGAAAGCAGGTGGTTTTTTTAATGTCCGAAAAGCTAAAATTGAATTATAGATTGTTCCCATTTGATAAAATAAAAAAAGATAGTCAGGTTGTGCTATACGGTGACAAGGAAATCCTAAAGGATTTTGATGACCAATTGGTAAGCACGAATTATGTAAAAATCATAGCAAAAGTGGAGAGAAACCGTATAGATCCAACGAAAAGCAGGAAAGTGTATGTCAATACTGACACTTTCGTTGTTGTTGGAAATGTGAGCTACCAAGATGTTCAAAAAATCCGGAAAGAGCTAGAATATTTAAACTTAGATAAAAGCCATATTATATTTTCGGATTATCAAATTGATAAAACACCGGACATAGTAAAATTAGATGGATTTAGTTGGAATGAATATTATGAACAGGCAGAGAGTTTTGCAAAGGAGCAATTTTATTTGCACATTAACCCGTATATCAAAGAAGAAAATATTAATTTGGATCACGTTTTAGATTTTGGATGTGGCAGAGGGCGCATGAGTGAGATTTTGGGGGGCATTGCATCAAGAGTTGTATGTTCTGACACAAATGAAGAAGCTATAGAATACTGCAAGCAACGATTTTCACCCTTTGTAACAAACTGCCAATTTGAGTTTATTCTCAATACACAGATCGACAAACCCAAGGGTAATATACAATTATTAGACGGGGAGATAGATTTTATTCTCAGTTGGGATACACTAGTGCATTTTGATTACAAGTGGATGGACAGGTACATGAAAGAGTTTTATAGGGTACTAAAACCAGGGGGCTATGCAGCAATTCATTATTCCAATTTGGGCGGACTAAAGAGCTATAGGGCTAGCAGCCTATGGATTATAAACCAAGCAGGCAGGTCTAATGTAACAGGTGTAGATGCAAAGTTTATCGCGGAGAATCACGGCTTTAAAGTATTGAAACAAAAGGCTGTACATGGTACTATGAAAGATATGGACGGTGTAATGCTAGTAAGAAAAGGATGAACAATGGAAAAAAGTCAGCATATAGAAAAATATATTGATATTATCATATCACGTCACAATGATACCACCAATGAAGAGACAAAAAACTTAGTGAGTCGGGAGGAGTATAAAAACATACTACGACCTGCCATAAATGCCATAAAACCATGTGGTGATATAGAACTGGATATTGTATACAATTCAATCTTGAATAACAGCGGCATAGAGCAGAGCATAAATAAATTTTTAAGCACTACAAAGTTGGTTCCTGGAGCGGTTATAGGATTTGGGACCATGAATCACGAGAACACCTTATGCTTTGGCAATAGACAAGAGCGACCGAATTTGTTATCAATGGAGGCCGACACAATCTTTGACTTAGCGTCTATTTCCAAGCTTTTCACCGCAATTAGTATCTTTCAATTGATTGGGAAGGAAAAAATTTCTCTAAACACCCTTATTGGAGATGTTGACCATAGATTTATAGGCATAAAAGATGTGAAAGTAGAAACTCTTCTTGGGTTTAGCCAGCCGCTTAGAACTAAAGCTAGAATTGATGAAGCACCGGACAAGCAAGAGGCATTGGACTTACTTCTTGCTGCCCAAAAATGTGAAAAATTAGACAATCCCACCAAGCCGTATACAGATATAGGCGCCATGGTATTAAAACATGTGGTGGAAAAAATAAGCCAACAAAGTTTTGAAGAATATGTTGAAAGAAACATTTTCAATATTTGTAACATGAAGGATAGTTCCTATGGTGTGCCAGAGGAAAAATGCCATAGGGCAATATCCAACAATTATGAAAAACGCATTATTAGAGGTAAATATATTACGTTTGATCAAACTTTTCCAGGCATCATCAACGATCCCAAAGCTAGGACTTTCCCAAGAGACGCGCAAGGACATGCGGGCGTGTTTTCCACGGCAAAAGATATGATGAACTTAGGTAAATCCCTGATTCGCGGGGAGGTACTGCCTTTGAAATTTGGCAGACTGCTGTCATCAAACCAAACAGGCAAAAAACTCCCGGGTGGCGGATGTGTTCAGTACTTAGGATATATGTGCCATAGCAAGAGTGTATCTAGAGAGCTAACAGAGGTGTACTGGCCATTAAGTGGTAGTGCGCTAGCGGCAGCGGGATATACTGGCGTAGAATTCACCGTGGATTTTGACAATGAGATTTTTTATTTTCTAGGCACTAGCAAGTGTCACAATAGAGTCACCAATATTATACCTGTAGAAGGCATGCGTATTGAGGATTATTTAGTGACAAAGCAGGGCATCACATACGCAAAATTTGAACAAAATGAATATATCTACTCCCAACCCTTCCCCCAGCATAGGGCAAAAAATTTAAAAGACCCTATCCTTGATTTGCTATTGCAGTATAGATTCCTAGAAGATATTACCAAAAAACCACTTTTAGTTTGAAAAAAAAGCTGAAATATAGTATAATGTGTTGGATATAGTATGAGGAAAATGGCTTAAAATTAAAATGAAAAATGAATACTTACAAGTAGTTACTACTTGCCTACAAAATGAATACATAAGATTTGCCCTAGCAGTAGGGCTTATTTGTGTTATAGGAATAGTGGTATGGCTGCTTTTTAGAGAGTTTAAGCTATGGTATTCAAAGACAGAAACCGTACTGGATGCACTTGGTTCGATATCTGAAAACATACATACAATCAACAATATATCTGAAAACAGCAAATCAGTTCAAACGGATATTAAGACAACACAGAGTGAGATTCAGCAGCTTCTCAAAGAGGAGCTACCTAAAATAAAAGCCCAGGACCAGCTAATCACAGTGGAATGCAGACAAAAGATTCAGTATACAGAGCCAATGACACTAGATGCCCAATATGAAGAAGATGATGAATACGATATCGCAAAAGATGCATATGATGACGAACTTGGTTATGACGATGATGAAGATGAACAGGATGACTATAACTATAGTGATGGCATAGATAGTCTATGGCAAGACGACATGGACGAGTTTGATGACGAACTAGAAGAAGACATACGAAAAAAAATTAGACTTTAGGTATAGTGAAGCAATTAACCAGGGAGGTAAGATAATGTATTGTGCAAAATGTGGCAATCTTCTAAAAAAAGAGGACAACTTCTGCAGTATATGTGGAACGCCAAACAATGCAGATGCAAAGAGAGCAAGTCAAGGAATGTCTGGATTTGGGGTCCCCCGCGATGACGAACCAATCAATCTAGATGACTTTTTCAAATTTGATCAAAAGAAAGAAAACGCCCTAGAGGGCATAGACCGTGAGATTGATATTATTAAAGCCCGCGCTATAGAGAGTCTGGCTCGTAGAGAGGCAAGCAATGCCAGTGCCCGCAGGGCAGCAAGGCTTGCTAGGTTGGAGAACAATCCTAAGGCCGCCAAAGAAGAAAAATCCAAAAAAGAGAAAAAATTTAATATAGAAGCACAAAAGAATTTTTCTGAAAACTTGAATTTCAGAGATGATGTTTTTGAAAAAGAGCAAATTGGCACCCCTCAACAACTTGTGGGAAGACGTGGACAACTTCGCAATATCAATATCACAATAGATACAGATACATTATTGCAAGAACCTAAGGCAACACCTAAAATAGGAAAAAAAGTAGTGGTCAAGGATGAAAAAATTACCGATCACTTTGATATTAGCAATGGAGGTTTTGACGAATTTGATGAAGGCGTGTTCGATATAGGCAAAGGTCCTGTAGCACCAATGACCCCGGCACCTACAAAGGCACCATGGATGCCAGCAGAACCAGTGGAAAAACCCAAAAAACGTCATATGTTCAGGGAAGAAACCATTGAAATGCCCAATATTTTTGACGATATAGCGCAAAGTCTTCAAAAATCTAAAGATCAAGACTATAGAACGCCACCAACAACCATAGAAGAGACCATATCAACTGCCCAAGATGAACAGCAATCTGAGGAAGTTCA